>JAYTSH010000517.1:0-1561 GCA_043745755.1 Cellulomonas sp.
GCGGCCCCCACGAGCGCGAAGTGCGCCCCGGACACCGCTGTCAGGTGCGTGAGGCCCGCGCCTCGCATCGCGTCGGCGAGGTCGGTCGGCACGGCGGACGTGTCCCCCACGGCGACGCCCGGCAGGAGCGCGCCCGCGTCCCCCGGCAGCGTCGATGCGACGTCGACGAGTGCCGAACGCACCCGCGCGGCCCAGGCGAGCCACGGCCCGGGGTCGGCAAGCACGCTCGGCGACCCCGACGCGACGAGGATCGCGACGGCACGCGAGCCCGGCTCGGCGGCCGACAAGCGACCCGACGCGGCGACCTGGCTGCCGTAGACCACGTCCGACCACCCGCTGCCGCCGAGGACCACGACCGGCGCCGCTGACGCGCTCTCGGCTCCGCGCGCACCAACGCTCCGGGCCGAGATCGCGACCCGATACCTCGCAGGGGCGCCCGGCCATGAGCTCGCGACCGGTATGGCATCACTCGCGACGGTCCCGACCACACGGACGACGGCCCGCTCCGCGGCGAGCGCCCCGAGCCCGCCCGCCTGACGCGCGACCAGCTGGGCGGCCCCGGTCGCGAGCACCACGGTGAGCACGGCCAGCACGAGGACGACCTGACCGGCCACGCCGACGGCGCCGACCGCGCCGACGGGCCCGACTCGGTCCAGGATCCGCGGCAGGTGGGCCTGCTCGACGTCTGTGGGCACGAGCCGACCGCCCCGACGGGCCAACGCGACGGTTGCGGCACAGGCGGCTGCTGCGACGGCGGCGAGGGCGCACGCGACCCGCGCCGACATCACCACGACCAGCGTCGCGGCCAGCCAGGCCGCGCACGCCGACGGCACGAGGCGCAGGTCGATCCCGTCGCGCACGCCTCACACCCGCACGAGCGGAAGCAGCTTGGCGAGCAGCGTCGGTCCGATCCCGTCGACCTCGCCGAGCTGGTCGATGGACGTGAACCGCCGGTTCGCCTGCCGCCAGCCGACGATCCTGCCCGCGAGGACCGGACCGATGCCTGGGAGCGCGTCGAGCGCTGCTGCGTCGGCGCCGTTGAGGTCGACCGTCTCCGACGCCGACCCGCCCGATCCGACGGCGTCGGCGGCGGTCCGACCGCCGAGCTGTGCGGCCGCTTGCGGAGCGAGGTCTTCGCCCGGCGCTGGCACGACCACCTGCTCCCCGTCGATCACGACGCGCGCCAAGTTGAGCGCGGCCAGGTCCGCGCGATCCGTCGCGCCACCCGCAGCGCTGATCGCGTCGTCCACGCGAGAGCCCGCAGGCAGCTCGACGACACCGGGGCTCGCGACCTCACCGACGATGTGGACGACGACGGTGCCACCGCCGATCGTCGGCGCGGACGCCGGGCCGGCATCGCCGGATGACGCACTGTCGGTCGACGCCGCTCCGACGGCGTCATCGGTGCCGGCCGCAGGTGACGCCAGCGACACACCCACCGGCGGCAGCTCGATCGGAGCGAGTCCCGCCGAGGCGACCGAGGCGGACCTCAGCGCGACGGCGCCACCGACGAGTCCCAGCGCCAGCGCCGCCGTCACGGCCAGGCGCATCGGTACGGCCC
>JAYTSH010000518.1:0-3608 GCA_043745755.1 Cellulomonas sp.
CCAAGGGGATGACTTGCCACCAATGGAGGGAAACCACCCACTGCGTGGTCGTCTGTTCAGGGCAGGCGGACGTCGAAATCGCTACGCAGGGACAAGGCCGATCGAACTCTCGGGTCCGGCCCGCGGCACGCCCGGCCGACGACTCAGGGGCAGCTGTAGACCGGGTTGGCGACCTGCCCAGTGGAGTTCCCCACGAAGTCGAACGTCTTGCTAGACCCGGCGACCACCTGGTCGGTGCCGCGACCGGCAACACCGGAGAACGTCACGCGACGAGTGCTCCCCGAGCAGAAACCGCCTGGCAGGGTCCCGTAGGTCGCGCCGCCCGTGTACTCACCGACGTACATCGCCAGGAAGGGGAACCTGGCGATGTCCGCGAAGTCGACGGTCGCCCGCCAGGTCACCGGATTGCTCTCCGACGTCGAGACCGTGACCCTGACGTTCCAGGAGGTCCCGGAGCCGTCCGTGTTGCCGCCGAAGGTCAACGAGCACGACTTGCCTCTGACGACGTTGCCCCCAGAGTTGATCACGACGCACCCGGTCGTCAGCGTCGGCGCTGTGTAGGTCCAGGTCGTGGGGATGGGCCACGAAGCGACCGTCACGGAGATCGCGGTCGAGGCGGTCGGCGTGTAAGAACCCGTCGCCACCAGGACCGCGCCTCCCGCCGCGGGAGCCGTGGCGGTTCCCGTGACGGTTGTCGCCGTGAGGGAGTCGTAGAGCTGGACGGCGATGGTCAGGCCGGCGCACGCCACATCGATGCCGGACAGCTGCACGGCGCTTGTGGTCGTGGCCGTGGCCGGGTTCGTCGCTGCAACCATGTCACCGCAGCGCGCGCTCGCGAAGGACGAGGGGTGCTGCCCGCCGGTCAGGACGAGCTGCGCGGCACTGGCGGGCGTCATGAAGGACACGGCCAGCGCAAGGATCAGCGCGCAGGCACCCAGTACCCGCTTCATCGGGGTCCCATCGCGGGCGTGTGCACCGAGTCGGGCACAGAGTCCTGGACCCAGGACGGCATGACCTCAGGGTCGTCGAGCATGGGCTCGTCCGCAGGGGCGCTCTGCACCTCTGCGTCGGCGTCGATGTCGAGGTCGGTGACGACCGCATCGATCGTCGCGCCTGCCGACGCGAGACCGGCGGCCGTGGCCTCGTCGTCGTCCCGACGGGGCCAGATGAACAGGCCGATCGCGATCAGGATGAAGGAGCCCCACACGAACGGACTCGTCAGGCCGCGGGCGACGAGGCCGACCTTGGGGAGGTAGACCTTTGCGACGCCGAGGACCTCGGAGCTGCCCGGGTTGAACGGGTCGGCCGAGGCGTTGTTGTCGCCCTTGACGGTCCAGCCGGTCGTCGCATCACCACTGACTATCCGGTGGATGATCCGCGCACCGCCCAAGTCCTTGGGCTGGTAGACGATCACGTCGCCGACGGACGCCGTGCCGCACCGCGCGATGACCAGGTCACCCGTGTAGTACGTCGGTTCCATCGAGTGACCCGAGACGATCGTCAGGGTCGTGCACCCACCGAGACTCGTCGGCCAGAGGAGAAACGCCGACACGCCCGCGAGCGTGTACAGCACGACTGACGCGACGATACCAAGGAGCTGGCGCGGGGTGACCGCGCCGGCTTCCTGGCTCGTGAGTCGCTCGATGATCCGACCTCTGTCAGTCCGTGGGTCCGATTCAGCTGTAGATCGTCAGGGCGACGGTCTTGATGTTGTTGTCCTGCCCGGCCGGGATCGCAAGCGTCAGCGGGGCAGCGTTCGTGGCGGAGATCTGCCCGGTCACCGCCGCGGCGGAGGTGACCGGTGCACCGCTGGCGCCGAGAAGAGCGAGCTGGTAGTTCTTGCCCACGCACCCAGTGGATGTGACGTCGATGCCTGCGAGGTTGACGGCGGCAGACGCGTATGAGGTCACGCCAGCGGTGGTGGTGAGAACAGGCGCCGCGAACGACACCGTGATCTTGCTTGCTGCCGGCTGGCAGTCCGCGTTCACCGCGAGGATGCCGGACTGGACCGACGCGGGCCCGGAGAGGTTGAGCTGCGCCGCGGACGCAAGAGACAGGCCCGCGACACCGAGGACGGCGAGCGCGATGGCGATGGACTTGCGACGGTTGGTGGACTTCGACATTCCGATTGCTCCCGGAGACTGGTTCTGGTGGGAGTCGGCCGTTGGCCGAAACCCGTCCAAAGAGCGACCTCGCTGCTGGACAAAAGGAACACTAGGAAGTTGTGAACAGTTGTCCACGTCCGGCCTGGGTGCAGCCACCTACAGTGCCGGAATGGTCCGATTGTTTCACCCAGGACAATCGTCACCTATCGGTGTGAATCGGTCAGCACTGGAGCGCATCCACAGCCGTTCCACCGCCGCCGGCGCACCCGGTCGTCCGGCCGTGGAAGCGCGATCATCGCGATGAACATCACGTATCACAGGTTAGGGCTCAGGGTGTGACTTCGTGTCAGGCGTCGTACATGGTCGAGATCGGCACCCGCGCCTCGACCCGCGTCCCCTCGCCCGGGACAGATAGAGACATTCAGCCGCCCCCCGATGAGGATCAGACGCTCCTGAAGACGCTTCGTCCCGGAGCGCCGGCCGGCGGTCGGCGCATCGAATCCCGACCCGTCGTCGACCACCGCGACGGCGAGACAGTCCACGTCGAGATCGATCGACACACGCAGGGAGTGCGCGCCGCCGTGGCGCAGCGCGTTGGTCACCGCCTCCTCGACCACCCGGACCGCGAGCAGCCGCTCGCTCTGGCTCAGCTGGGGCGAGACCGGGTCGTCGAGGCTGCGCACGTCGTCGGACACGACCATCCGCGTCGCGATGTCCGGTGGCATCCGCGCGAGCAGCGCCCGGACCGCGGGCACCATGCCGATCTCGAGGCTCTCCGGGTAGAGCATGCGGCTGGTCTCGCGCACGTCGCCCTCACGCACGTCCTCGATCTGCGCGCGCACCTCCTTCAGCGCGACCACGTCGGCGTCGGTCCAGAATCCCGACTCGAACGACTCGATCGCGCGGTCGAGCCGCGCCACGATGAGCACGAGCCGCTGCTGGAGGCTGCCGTGCAGGCCCTCGGCGACCTCGCGTCGGACCCGGATCTCTTCGTCCTCCAGCGCGCGCAGCGCGAGCTCGATCCGTACCATCGCCGCGGCGCCCGCCTCGATGCCCGTCCTGAGCCGGCGTTGCGACACCATCGCCCCGGCCCCCGCCATGCCCCCCGCGAACCCCGCGACGAACCCGAACGACAGCTCGACGAGCTGGGTCGACGTGATGGTCACCGCATAGACGTGGAACCCGGACTGGGCCACGACGCGCGCGACGGCCGCGTACATGGCCGCGACGGCGATCCCGAACACCATCTCCCAGATGCTGCGAGTGGCCGCGACCCTGCTCCCCCGCAGGACGGCAAGCATGCCGAGCACCCAGATCGTGTTGGCCGCGAGACCGCTGCCGAACGAACCGCCGCCGACGCCCGCGGGCGCGTACTGGTACGCGTTGGACACCACCAGCGCCGCACCCACTGCGAGCAGGCCCAGGACGCCGCCCGTCGAGACCAGGAGCGCACGGAGGTCGTCGCGCTGGGCTGACTGCTCGGCTGTCCTCGCGGCGGGCATG
>JAYTSH010000519.1:0-2517 GCA_043745755.1 Cellulomonas sp.
CGCGTGGTCGGCGCACGAGGCTGCGCACTTCGACCGGGAGCGGACGCGGGCGCGTGCGGACGTCCGGCTGGACGCGTACGGCAGGATGACGGCGTGAGCACCGGACCGGGTGACGCAGGGCGCGTGGGTGTGGTTCCCCCGCACGTCTGGTACGCCCGAAGTGCGCCGGTGGTCGCGGTCGACCTGCTCGGAGCCTGGATCACGACGCGGGCGACTGAGGGCGATGTCACGGTCCGCATCACCGAGGTCGAGGCGTACGGCGGCGCGGACGACCCCGGTTCGCACGCGTACCGCGGTCGTTCCGCGCGCAACGACGCGATGTTCGCGGAGCCCGGCAGGCTCTACGTGTACCGGCATCTCGGACTTCACTTCTGCATCAACATCGTGACGTTGCCGACCGGGCAGCCCTCGGCGGTGCTCCTGCGTGCGGGGGAGGTCGTCGACGGTGCCGAGCTCGCATGGGAGCGCCGGGCTCGGGCAGGTGTGGTCGACAGCGACCGTCAGCTCGCCCGCGGACCCGCACGGCTCGCAGTCGCGCTCGGGCTCGATCTGAGCGCCAACCGGGCCGACGTCACGGAGGTCGGGGGAGCCGTCATTGTGCACCGACGGGAGAACGCGACCCGCCCCGCGCTCGCGTCAGGTCCGCGCGTGGGCGTCGGTGGCGAGGGGGCCGATGGCGCCAGGTTCCCGTGGCGCCTGTGGCTCGTGGGCGAGCCCACGGTGTCGCCGTTCCGTCGCGCGTACCGGTCGTCGTCGCCGCGCAGCGGTCCGGCCAGCGGGACGACCGGCCAGTGAACCTCGCCGGGCACGGCAGACTGTCCCGAGCAACCTTCGAGGAGATACCTGTGACACACATCGTCGACGAGCTCGCCTGGCGCGGCCTCGTCGCTCAGACGACCGAACCGACTGCCCTGAGGGCTGCGTTCGACGTCGGTCCGGTCAGCCTCTACTGCGGTTTCGACCCGACGGCCCCGAGTCTGCACATCGGGAACCTGGTGCAGATTCTCACGGTGCGACGGCTGCAGCTCGCCGGCCACAGGCCGTATGCGCTCGTAGGCGGCGCGACCGGACTCATCGGCGACCCGAAGATGACCGGCGAGCGCACGCTCAACGACCCCGAGGTCGTCGCCGGGTGGGTGGACCGTATCCGTCGGCAGATCGAGCCGCTCCTCGACTTCGACGGCCCGGCTGGTGCCACGATGGTCAACAACCTCGACTGGACCGCGTCGCTCTCGGCGATCGACTTCCTACGCGGCGTCGGCAAGCACTACCGCCTGGGCACGATGCTCGCTAAGGACACCGTCGCCCGGCGGCTGAACAGCGACCAGGGCATCAGCTTCACGGAGTTCAGCTACCAGATCCTCCAGGGAATGGACTTCCTCGAGCTGCACCGTCGGTACGGCGTAAGCCTGCAGACGGGCGGCAACGACCAGTGGGGCAACCTGCTGTCGGGCGTCGAGCTCGTCCGCAAGGTCGAGGGGGTTGGCGTGCACGCGCTTGCGACCCCGCTCATCACGAAAGCTGATGGCACCAAGTTCGGCAAGACGGAGACGGGCACCGTATGGCTCGACCCCGAGCTGACGAGCCCGTACGCCTTCTACCAGTTCTGGCTCAACGCGGAGGACGACGCTGTCCTGGGCCATCTCAAGGTGTTCACGTTCCGCACGCGCGAAGAGCTCGCCGACCTCGCGCACACGACCGCAGAGCGTCCTGCGGCTCGCGAGGCTCAACACGCGCTCGCTCACGACGTGACCGCGCTGGTCCACGGCACCCAGGCGGCCGACAAGGTGGTCGCTGCGAGCCAGGCCCTCTTCGGCCGGGGCGACCTGCGTCTCCTCGACGAGTCCACGCTCGGCGCTGCAGTCGCGGAGCTGCCGTCGGTCGCGGCACGTGCGGGCGACCTCGTGGTGGACGTGCTCGCCGCGAGCGGCGTCGTGGCGAGCAAGGCGGCCGCGCGCCGTGCGATCGCCGAGGGGGGCGCGTCGGTCAACAACGTCAAGGTCGCCGACGACGATGCGGTTCTGGCCCAGGAAGACCTCCTCCACGGTCGGTGGGCGGTACTGCGGCGAGGCAAGCGCACCCTCGCGGTCGTGGACGTGCGGGCCTGACCTCGTCCCACCGCGGTCGCGTCGAGTGTCGCCGCAGGCCAGCGGGCCGGCCGGGCCGGCGCGAGAGCGTGACTGGCCAGCGATTTGACGGTCCGGCCCGGCGCTGCGTAGTCTTCACGTTGTCGCCCGGCAGGGAGGAACGGACACCGAGAAGGACCAGAGATGGTCCGCAGCGGTGGCTGGTCCCCGAAGGCGTCCAACCCCAGCAAGGACACCAGGCGCTTCTGGCGCCTGGTACGTCGTGTCGGGAGAGATATCACTGACCGGCCGCGATGAGCGGAACCGAGCAGCGACTATCTCGGGTAGTATTGAACGGTTGCCTCCGGGCGGGTCGTGAGACCTTGCGGGATGCGCGTCTGTTCCTTGAGAACTCAACAGTGTGCCAAGTAGTCGATGCCAAGATGGTTCA
>JAYTSH010000520.1:0-4381 GCA_043745755.1 Cellulomonas sp.
GTGCGGCCGTGCCGCCTCGACGGCAGCACGCAGCCGACCCGGCTCCACGGGCCGGGTTGCCCCGATCGTAACGGGGCACCGACGGGGTCCCGCGCACCCCGACCCTGAGGGGTCCCGGCGGTTTGGGGATGCCCGACACGCTGGGCTAGCCTGCACACGCAACTTTGCGCGAGTGGCGGAACGGCAGACGCGCTGGCTTCAGGTGCCAGTGTCCGAAAGGGCGTGGGGGTTCAAATCCCCCCTCGCGCACAACAAGTGAGGGCCTCTGATCTGCGAATATGCAGATCAGGGGCCCTTATCTCGTGTGCTGTGGGATGACCCGTGGGAGCACCACGGTTCCCACGGGGTCAGCTGCCCAAGCCGATCGAGCGCCCGCGCACCGACGTCAGTGGCCGAATGCGGCACCCAGCGACGAAGCGCGGCCGGCGTCACCGGGGGCAGCGGCGCCGACGAGATCGCTCATCCACCGGGTCCAGGACTGGTGCGTCAGCGCCGCGTCGGCCACGGCGCCGTGCAGGCCGGGTGCGACCACGACGGTGAGCACGGTGTTCTCCCCGCTCGGCTCTGCCTCGTCGAACGTGACGACGACGGCCAACCGTCCCGCTCGCCAGTCGGGTCCCTGGAGCGCCTGGGAGGTCCAGCCGGCGACCCAGGCGTCGGCGGTCGCGAGCGGGCAGTCGTGCGCGTCGTTGCACACGTCGGGCACGACGAAGCTGATGTCGGGAAGCGTGCCGTTCGCGATGTCGTCGTGCAGGGCGCCGGCGGTCGGGTCGCCCAAGGGGACGTCGTCGACCTTGCAGGCGCTGCGGGACGCGTCGTCGCTGAAGTAGGCCCACGGGTTGTGCCGGACGGCATACCGGCCGTCGTTCTCGAGCCAGCATGCGGTCGGCATGGCCTCGGCGTACGTCCGCGCGGTGCGACCGTTCGTGATCGCCAGGTCGAACACGGACGGGCCGTGGACCTGATGGGCGGCGGGCGGCGTGTCGTCCGTCACCCCGAAGGTCGATCCGCCGGCGAGGTCCAGGTAGTTCGGCAGCGACGGATGGGTCGTCGCGCTGTAGTGCGAGGTCCGCCCGTACGTCGTGGCGAGCTTCATCAGCTCGGGCATGCCGGCCGCGACGGCGGCGACGCCGTGGTTCTCCAGGACGATCGTGAGCACCTTGGTGATGCCGTTCGGCGTGGTCAAGGCGCTCGGTGGGCCCGAGGAGGGCGCCGAGACGGTCCCGCCGCTGTCCGCGGACTGGCCGCATGCGGCGAGCAACGTCGCCATGACAGCGAGGAACAGCGCCCGCCGCCACGGCGAGCGACGCAACCGCTCGCTGATGATCACGCTCGATCGTCGCACGCGAGCGAACCGTTCTCTGTTGGTCGGGCAGGGAGAGTGGGGCCCGGGTCCAGCATGACGCCGCTGCTCACCGCCAGCCTGTTCGACAGCGGGTACGCGGCGGTGTGACGGTTGCCTCAGGGAGTTCAAGCCCGGATGCCGGGCTGCCGATGGCACTCCCATGACTGGTGGTTGGTATGACGACGGCGTGACGCCCGGCGTGGAGCGCTGGTTCGACGGTGTCGAGTGGTCCGAGCGCACGCGCGCGGTCTGGGTCGCGCCCGTGCCGAACGCCCCCTCGTCCCCGGCGACATCGGCGTACGGTGCCCCGCCGCAGGGAGCGTTCGTCCAGACGTCGCCCTACGGCCAGCAGTACCCCGGTCCGGGCGGCCCCGGCGCCGCGCAGTGGCAGGGTCAGCAGAGTCCGGCGCAGCAGTGGCCCGCCCCCCAGTGGCCCGCGCAGCAAGGATCGATGGCGGCGTCCGGTCCGACGGACGCTGTGCACTGGATGCTCCCCGTCGGCCGCTCGTGGCAGTCGATCACGGCCGGCTACGTCGGCCTGGTGTCGCTCGTCATCTGGGTGCTCGGGCCGGTGGCGATCTGGTTGGGTATCTGGGCGATGCAGAAGGCGCGCACGGGTGGCCATGGTCGCGGTCGGGCGATCTTCGCGATCGTCACGGGCACCCTCGGGACGCTCTTCATGGCGCTGTTCGTGGCGATGAGCTCGCGCAGCTGAGCGCCTGCACCATCATCTGAGCCGAGCGCGCCCGCGATGGGTGCTGCGCTCCCGACCCTGTCCGTACCCGTGCTGCGGTTGTCGGCGCCGCACGAGGCCTGTGCCAGCCGGATCAGCCCGTGACGGTCAGCGTCCCGTGCATCGAGGAGTGGAAGTCACAGGTCAGGTCGTACGTCCCCGCCTTGGCCGGTGCAGTGAAGGTCGCCTGCCCGCCGCCGGCGACATTCACGTCCACGTCGGTGCCCTTGACCTTGACGGTGTGGCCGGCCGAGTCCTCGTTCTTGACGGTGACCTGGGCGCCGGCGGTGACGGTCAGCGCGGAGAACTTGAACGACGCGATCGTGATCGTCGGCCCTGCGGCTGCCGTGGACTGTGCGGACGCCGACGTGTCCATCGGCGCCGCCACGGGGTTCGCGCTCGAGCATCCGGCGCTGACCGCGAGGGCGATCGCGGCCAGCGCCAGACCGAGCGATTTCGTGTGAACAGTCATACCTACGACACGTCCGCAGGCCCCGTCCGGTTCATCCCGCCGCCCGGCGGCTACTCGTAGCTGATCGCATCGAGCACCGGGAGCCGCGCAGCGCGGATCGCGGGCCAGACCGCGGCGAGGACACCGACCACCACGGCCAGCACGAGCATCCACGCGAGGCTCGCCCACGGGATCGCGAGGGTCGTGAGGCCGACGTCGGAGAACACCGTGGGCATGGCCGCCGCGAGGGCGACCCCCACTCCGACCCCGACGACGGTACCGAACACCGCCGTGAGCACCGACTCGATCATGACGGTCCCCGCGAGCTGCGTGCGCCCGAGCCCGACCGCGCGAAGCAGCCCGATCTCCCGCGTCCGCTCGATCACCGACAGCGCGAGCGTGTTGACGATGCCGAGCACCGCGATGACGATCGAGAGGCCGAGCAGCGCGTAGAGGATGACCAGCACCTGGTCGACCTGCTTCGCGAGGCTCGAGGCGAACTCGGCCGAGTCGAGCACCGAGATCACGACGTACGGCTTGACGACCGTGACGATGTCGGACCGCGTGGCGCCGGGGGTCGTGCCGGCGGCGTCGGTCACGAGAGCCGTCTTCACGAGGGACTGGTCGGCGGGCACGATCGCGTCGTACATCGCCTTCGGCACCACCATCGGGACGTCGACGACCGCGGAGACGAAGACTGCGCGGACCGTCGCGGTGCGGGCGCCGAGGTCGCTCGTCAGGGTGACCTGGTCGCCGACCTTCCAGTCGTGGGCCTTGGCATCGCTCCGGCGCACCGCGACACCGTCGGCGCCGACCGACGCCATGGTCCCGTCGATCTCATCGACCTTGACCGTCGACCCGAAGGCCGAGAAGTCCATCCCGAGGACCATCGTCGGGGCAGCCGAGGCGGTCCCGGACACGGCGGTCGTGCCGGGCCGGGTGACGACTGCTGAGGCGACGTCGAACGTGTCGACCTTCGCGACCGAGTCGAGGTGACGCAGCGCGTCGAGCGCTTCGGGCGGGATCGAGCCGGTTGCCGACCGCAAGATGAAGTCGGCGTGCATGTCGGCCGCGACGATCTCGCGGGTCGACGCCTGCGTGGTCGCCGCGAGGACCGACGCCGCACCCACGAGCGCCATGCCGATCATGAGCGCCCCCGCCGTGCTCGCGGTGCGCCGCGGGTTGCGGGTCACGTTGCCGCGGGCGAGCCGCCCGACGGGTCGGAGCAGGGCCACGAACGGCACCGCGAGACCTGACACGATGAACCGGGCGATGACAGGAGCAAGCGTCAGCATGCCGAGCACGACCGCCGCCGCACCCATCCCGAGGAACGTGCCCGCCTGGTCGGCCTGCGGCCGCACCACCGCGACGAGCACGCCCGCGACGCCGAGCACGACGAGCGCCCAGCCGGCGATCGACCGGATGCGGAGCGAGTGCTCCTGGTCGACGACGTCGTCGCGCATGGCCTCGACGGGCGGGACCAGAGCCGCGCGCCGGGCCGGGAAGAGCGCCGCGAGCAGGCTGACCATCGTCCCGATGCCGATCGAGACGAGGATGGTCGACGCGTCGAGCGGGATGCTGCCCGACAGGCTCATGCCCATCCGCTCGAAGAGCACGCGGAGCGCCGAGACGAGACCCAGCCCGCCCGCGACCCCGAGGGCCGAGCCGACCACGCCGACCGCGGCGGCCTGGAGCAGGATCGAGGCGAACACCTGCGACGGCGACGCCCCGATGGCACGCAGCAGCGCAAACTCCCGCATGCGCTGCCGCACGGACATCGTGAACGTGTTGGCGATGATGAACGCACCGACGAACAGCGAGATCCCGGCGAAGACCAGCAGGAACGTCGAGA
>JAYTSH010000521.1:0-1510 GCA_043745755.1 Cellulomonas sp.
AACCCGATGATCGAGACCTCGGACACCTTGCCCGGGCGGAAGAAGCGCAGGTAGCAGCCCATGAGCAGCGCGATCGGGATCGTCATGCCGACCGAGAAGACACCCCACGGGCTCGCGGCCAACGCGTTGACGACCACGAGCGTGAGGATCGCGACGATGATCACCATGATGGTCAGCGTCGCGACGAGGGCCGCTGTGCCGCCGATGACGCCGAGCTCCTCGCGCGCCATCTGGCCGAGCGAGCGCCCGCCGCGACGCATCGAGAAGAAGAGCACCAGGTAGTCCTGCACCGCGCCCGCGACGATGACGCCGGCGATGATCCAGATCGTGCCGGGCAGGTAGCCCATCTGTGCGGCGAGCACCGGGCCGACGAGCGGGCCGGCGCCGGCGATCGCGGCGAAGTGGTGGCCGAACAGGACGCGACGGTCGGTCGGCACGTAGTCCTTGCCGTCCGCGTCGTACTCGGCGGGCGTCGCGCGCCTGTCGTCGGGCCACAGCAGGTGCTTCTCGATGTACCGGGAGTAGAACCGGTACGCGATGAGGTAGGAGCACACGGCGGCGAACACGAACCACACCGCGTTGACCGTCTCGCCGCGGATGCCGGCGATGACGACCCAGCTCACGCCTCCCAGCAGCGAGATCCCGACCCACACGGCGATCTTCGCGGGCGTCCACCTGGTGTCCTGCGACTCAAGAGCTGCCTCGTCGAGTGCGACGGGTGGCAGTCCCGGATCCTGCAGCAAGAGCTCCGAGCTGTCTGGTGACCCATACGGTGCGTCGACGCTGGCGCCCATTCTTGCTCCCGGAACTGGCGAGACAAATGCTTGTGCCGGGATGCCCCCCCCCCCCCCGCCGAGGAGGAGCATCGCACAGCCTCGGCACAGAACGTCCCAATTGCCCGTATCTCGGCGCCGGTCACGGCGTGACCCGGTCCCCGCGGGACCTGGCGGAGAACCAACGAGAGTGATGTCAATGTGTTATCACTTCTAGCCGAAGGAGCACACCGAGATCACCGTCGCGTCACCGGTGAAGGCCGAGCCGGTCGGGCTGCAAGGCACTCGGCTCGTCATCAGCCAGCGACCCGCACTGGCCGTCACCGGCTGGCTCGGCGTCCTGGTCCTGGCAGGATGTGCGTGGTGGATCGTGGCCGGTCAGCAGAGCGCTGCCGGGTGGCTGTGGCTGCCCGCGGCCGTCGGCGTCCTGACCGTCACGTCGCTCGTCATCGTGAACGTCGAGCCGTAGGTGAGCAGGTCGGTGACGACCTGGTTCGACGGGTGCGCGGACAGCTGGCTCCCGGTGACGGGTGAGCGGTCCAGGGAACGTTCAGGTGACAGCGCGGAGCTGCACAGCCTCGAGCCACAGGGCGCGTCGGGGGCACGCACGCACGGCCGACCAGGCTTCGCCGACGTCGCCGCGGCGCAGCGGGTCCGACGACACGATCGGGTACCCCCACCGGTCGAGCTCCACGACACCCGCTGCCAGGTGCGCGCACAGCCCGATGCCGTCGCAG
>JAYTSH010000522.1:0-1711 GCA_043745755.1 Cellulomonas sp.
GTTGTCGATGTTCGGCGTGAAGTCAGTGCTCGCGGTGGACTCGACCTTGACCTCACCGACACCCAGGTCGGCCTTGGCCTTGTCCAGGCCCTCGGCGCCGGACTGGTTGAAGGACTTGTCCTCGAACCCGCCGGCGTCCGAGACCATGCAGGCCTTGTAGCTGACGGCAGCCGTGGTCGTCGCGCCTGCGCTCGGGGCGGTGGTGGTCGTGGCCGTCGGCGCACTGGCACACGCAGTCAGCACAAGGGCGGTGGCTGCGCCGAGCGCCGCCACCTGGATGATCTTCTTCACGCGAAACTCCCCGTTGTCGTCATTCACCGCGACCTGCGAGCCGTCCGTACCCGGAGCAACGCTGCACCGAGCACGGACGGAGCCGTCGGGCGTCCATGCCTCGCACTGTAGTGAGTGGCGCGTTGCGGGACGGTTACCGGGCGGTAGCCGCGGACTTCCGTTATCCACTTGGAACAATCAGCCACGAGATGGGACGCGACGTCCCGACCTTCGGGACGATCGTCCAGGTCAGGCTCGCCCGGCGAGCATGGCCACGCGCGCAAGGAGCAGGACTGCCGCGTCGATCGCCCGCTCGTCGATCCGCAGGTCGCCCTGGTGGATGTCGTACGAGCGACCGCCGGGCATGCGCGTGCCGAGCCGGGCCATCGACCCGGGGACCTTGGTCAGGTACCACGCGAAGTCCTCGCCGCCGAGCGACTGCTCGGTCAGCAGCACCGAGGCATCCCCCAGGACGTCGTGGGCCGCGGCCTCGAGCACGGCGGTCGCACGCTCGTCGTTCTCGACGGGCGGCACCCCGCGCTGGTGGGTCACCTCGGCCTCGACCTCGTACGGCTCGACGACCTGGCGGACCGCGTCGTGGAACACCTCCGACGCCTTCTCCCACGCCCGGACGTCGAGGCACCGCAGCGTACCGCGGACGGTTCCCCGGGCAGGGATCGCGTTGTGGGCCGTGCCGGCGTGGATCTCACCCCAGGTCAGGTTGACCCCCGAGCGCGGGTCGAGCCGCCGCCCGAGGATCGCCGGGACCTGGGTGACGACCTGTCCGAGCGCGAACACCACGTCCCCCGTCAGGTGCGGCCGCGAGGTGTGCCCGCCGGGACCACGAAGGGTCACGGCGACCTCGTCGGACGCCGACGTGATGGGACCGATGCGGGTGCCGACCTGGCCGACGTCGACCTTCGGGTCGCAGTGCACCGCGAAGATCCGGCTGACGCCGTCCAGCGCACCCGCAGCGATCATGTCGAGCGAGCCACCCGGCTGGACCTCCTCGGCCGGCTGGAAGATGAGCCGCACCCCGGTGGCGAGCTCTCCCGCCGCGGCGAGCTCAGCGAGCACAAGACCGGCACCGAGCACGCCGACGGTGTGCACGTCGTGCCCACAGGCGTGCGCGACACCAGCCACCGTCGAGGCCCAGGCGAGCCCGGTCGTGTCCTGAACAGGCAGCGCGTCGAGGTCGGCCCGCAGGCCGACCCGGCGACGTCCCGTGGCCACCGGGCTGGGCCCGATGTCGCACACGAGCCCCGACCCGGGCAGCAGGTGCGGCTCGAGCCCGGCAGCCCGCAGGCGGTCGGCGACGACTCTCGTCGTGCGGGTCTCGGTGCGCGCGAGCTCGGGGTGCGCGTGCAGGTCACGGCGGATCGCGACGAGCTCCGCACGGAGAGCATCGACGCGAGGGATCAGGCGGGCAGCGTCGGAGGGC
>JAYTSH010000523.1:0-5254 GCA_043745755.1 Cellulomonas sp.
CCGAACCAGGGCGTGTCCGACGGCGGGAGCGCGAACGCGCCGAGCTCGCAGGCGCGGGTCAGGTCGGCCGCGAGCGCGGTGCGCCGCTCCGCGCCGAGCACGCGCGCGCCATCGACGCTGAGCCGGACGGTCGTGCGCGGCGCGGGACGGGCGGCGGTGAGCCGCGCGAGCGCTTGGAGCGCGTCGTACGCCGAGACCCCCCACGGTTCGCGCTCGGCGTGCAGTCCCGCGACGTAGGCACGCAGCTGCTCACGGTGCTTGACGAGGTCCCGGCGCACACCGTTGATGTGCGCGAGCTCGGGCGCCCGCACCTCGAGCGTCATCGCACCGAGCAGCCGTCGACCCACGGCGGTGCGCCAGCCGGCCTCAGGCGCCACGTCGAGGAGGAGGTCGCCGAGACCGAGCCGCTCGAGCCGCGCCTTGAGGGCCGACGACGCCCGCCGGTGCCCGGGGACGTACAGGACGGTGCGCCCGGAGGCTGCCGCATCGGCCACGACGGCCGCGAGCATGCCGGTGACGTCGCTCCCGGTCGGCGCGTCGACGAACAGGTGCTCACCAGTGGCGAGGACATCGAGGACGTGCTGCTGCGCAGCGTCGAGATCCCCGACCCCGCGTTCGAGATCGGGGTCCCGGTCGCCGCGGACCGGGGCGGGCACGGGGTGACGCAGACGTGCGCGCGCCTCCTCGACGCCCGCGAGCGCCGCCACGACCTCATGCCGGTCGAGCGTCCCGGACAGCGCGTCCAGGTCGTCGACGAGGACCTGTCCGGGGTGCACGAACGTGCCGACGACGATGCGCTCGACCAGCTCGAAGTCCTCGAGCACGGCCGCGCCGAGCGACGTGAGCCGGTCGAGTGCGGGCCTCGGGTCGAACCCGGTACCGGTGAACGCTCCTCGCGCCACCGCGCCGGGGTCGAGCAGCGCACCGCGGCTGCGCAGCGCGCGGGCGAGGATCGGGTTGACCTCGAGCGACGGCTCGAGCGCAAGCTCGTAGTCGCTCTCGCCGCTCCCCCGGGCACGCAGCGACACCGGTCGCAGCAGCACCGGCGCGCGCACGGTGCGGGGCTCGGCGGGCGAGTGCGCCCCGCCGTGGGCGTCGACGTCGTATGCCGACGCGGAGCGCTGGGCCCGGGCCGCGCGCGTGACCGCGGCGAGGGCCGCGACGTCGTCGGACGCGACGTCCGGACTCGTCCGCTCCGTCCAGGTCGCGACGCCGATCGCGAGGTAGGTCGGGGCGATGCCGTAGCGCTGCGCGTAGCTCTCGGCGCGTGACCCGACGCTGCGGGCCCGGCGCTTCGCGGTCGCGAGCGAGCCGCCCTCGCGCACGAGGTTGGACAGCCGGGTCTCGCGGCCCGCGAAAAGCTGCGCGATGCCCGACGGGTGCGCAGCCGACAGGTCCAGCGCGCTGTCGCCGAGCAGGTCGACGTCGGACAGCGTCGAGCCACCTGCGGCCTCGACCAGCGCGCCGCGCCACGTCGCGACCGCACCGGCCACGAGCTCGTCGGCGGACGGCGGGGCGACGAGGACCGGCGCCGAAGGCGAAGCCGTCGGGTCGACAGAGGTGGTCGCGTCGGACTCGGGAGCCTTCTCGGGTCCCGAGCCGGACGTGCGCGCAGGGACGGTCACGTGAGGAACGCTAACCGCATGGCTCGCGCACGGACGCGTGGCACGCCGAGGACACGGCGATGAGGGGGTGCTGATGCGGATCTGCCTCGACCCGCGCGATGGCGGGGAGCCGGTCCGGGTGAACGGGCGGGCCCCTGAAGGAGGCCCGCCCGACACCGGACAGTGAACAGTGCGCACCGCGCAGGGGGCAGGCGATGCGCACTGTCATAGCAAGTGTGGATCCTCGGAGGGTTCCTGGTCAAACGTCCAGCCGAGCGAGAACGGGTGAACTCCGCGGGCCCGCGATTGCGCCTCCAGCGGCCTCGCAGAACACCCACGTTCGCGTCTACTCTGGATGCGAGGTGAGCGACGATGCATGCTTCCATAGGCGACGAGATCATCATCCACGGCCGGGTCCTCGGGACCCCGCCACGGCGGGGCGAGGTGCTCGAGGCGCACGGGCCTGACGGCACCCCGCCATACCTGGTGAAGTTCGACGACGGTCACGAGACCCTGGTCTTCCCGGGGCCCGACGTCGAGATCGTCACCCTGACCCACGAACCCGCGCCCTGACCCCTCGTCACCGGGAGAGTCGACGCGCCGGACCACCCGTGGTCGGGACGTCGGTCGGGGCGCGCGCCGGAGCGCGTCCGGGGTCGGAGTAGGCGGTGACCTCCGTGGCCTTCGCGGTGAGCCAGACGGATTGCCCCGGGGCGAGCCGGAGGTCGGCGACCGCCGCGGGTGTGATGTCGACGAGCGCCGAGGGGCTGCCGTCGACGGCGACGCGGACCCGGTCGGTCAACAGCTCGAGCCCCGCCACGACCCCGGTCCACGTGTTGCGCGGTGAGCCTGCGTCGGGCCTGCTCGTGTGGATCGAGATCGCGGTCGGCGCGACCACGACCAGCATGTCGGTGCCGGTCTGGTCTGCTGCGGCGGCGTCCTCGTCGTCCGCGTCCTGGCCGTGACCAGCGGCGTAGAGGATCCCCCCGGTGTCGAGGTCGACGCGTCGGGTGGCACGGTCCGTCATCGTGCCGGCGTACAGGTTGAGGCCGACAAGGCGCGCGACGTAGTCGGTCGCGGGTCGCCGGGCCACCTCGGCCGGCGCGCCCTCCTGGACGATGCGGCCGGACTCGAGGACGAGCAGACGGTCGGCCAGGACCATGGCCTCGAGCGGGTCGTGGGTGACCAGGATGCTCGGCCCACCGAACGCCGACAGGTGTCGGCGCAGCTCGCCGCGGACGTCCAGCCGCGTCCGCGCGTCGAGGGCCGCTAGCGGCTCGTCAAGGAGCAGGAGCTGCGGGTCGGACGCGAGCGCTCGGGCCAGCGCGACGCGTTGCGCCTGCCCGCCCGAGAGTGCTCCCGGCCTGCTGCGCGCGAGGGCTTCGAGCTCCATGCGCGCCAGCCAGCCGGCAGCGTCCCGTCGCGCCTGCGTGCGCCTCGCGCCCCGCGCTCGCGCCGAGAACGCGATGTTGTCCTGGACGTCGAGGTGGGGGAACAGCCGGTAGTCCTGGAACACGAGCCCGACGGCGCGGTCGACCGCGGGCACGAAGACCCTGGCGCGGGCGTCGTCCCACAGGTGGGCCCCGACAGTGATGGTGCCGGCGGTCAGCGCACCGAGACCGGCGAGGGATCGCAGCAGGGTCGTCTTCCCGGCACCGTTGGGCCCCAGGACGGCGAGGACCTCACCCGGGGCTACAGAGAAGGTCGCCTCGAGCCGGAAGTCGCCCCGTTCGACGACGACGTCGGCGTGCAGACCCTCGCGCGGGGAGGTCGGCGCGGTCACGGGGTCGCACCGGGATGGAGCCAGCGCTCTCGCAGCAGCGCGAGGACCGCGATCGAGACCACCAGGAGCACGAGGCTGAGCGCGACGGCGGCGTCGGGGTCCCGTTCGAGCGCCTGGTAGACAGCCAGCGGCATGGTCTGCGTGACCCCGGGCAGGTTCCCGGCGAACGTGATGGTCGCACCGAACTCCCCCAGCGCGCGCGCCCAGCACAGCACGCTCCCAGCGATCAGGCTCGGCGCGATCAGCGGCAGCGTGACGCGGCAGAAGGTGGCGAACGGTCGCGAGCCGAGCGTGGCGGCCGCCTCCTCCAGGCCGAGGTCCGCAGAGCGGAAGGCCCCCTCGACGGTCACGACCAGGAACGGCATCGCGACGAACGTCTCGGCCAGGACGACCCCAGCGCTGGTGAAAGGCAGGGTGAGCCCGAACCACTGGTCCAGGTACTGACCGATGAACCCGTGCCGCCCGAGCGCGAGCAGCAGAGCCACGCCGCCCACGACCGGGGGCAGCACCAGAGGCAGGGTGACCAGGGCGCGCAGGAGGCTGCGCCCCCGGAACCGTGCGCGGGCCAGCACCCACGCCAACGGCACCCCGAGAACCAACGAGATCACTGTCGCGATCGTCGCGGTGACGAGCGAGAGCCGCAGCGCGCCGACGGCCTCGGACTCCACCAGCAGCCGCGGCAGATCACGCCAGGACGCCCGCAGCAGGAGACCCACGAGCGGCAGCAGCAGGAACGCGATGGCCACCATGGCCGGGACGGCGAGCGGCCAGGGCGCCCGCGAGGTCGCGTCGGCGCCCGGGCGCGTGCGGCGGACGTCGTCGGGCCTGGAGGCCGGCGACGGCGCTCGCACCGAAGAGGTCACGGTCACGGTGTCACAGCCGCCGGAAGCCTGCGGCAGTCAGCACTGTCGCGCCGTCGGCGGACAGGACGTAGTCGACGAACGCCTTCGCCAGGTCGCGGTGCCTCGATGCGGTCAAGGCGGCGATGGGGTAGCTCGTGGCGGCGTTCACGTCGGCCGGGATCTCGATCCCCGTGACCTTGTCGCCCGCGGCGAGGACGTCGGTCACGTACACGACACCGGCGTCGACCTCGCCGAGCTCGACCTTCGTCAGGGTGGCCTTGACGTCGGCCTCAAGGGTGACCGGGGTGACGGTGAGCCCCGCCGCGCTGAAGACCTTCGCCGCCACGGCCCCGCACGGCACGTCCGGCTGGCAGAGCGCGACCTTGACGTCGGCCTTGGCGAGGTCGGCGAGCGCCGTGACCGTAGCGGGGTTGCTCGGCGGTACGACGATCTCCATGACGTTCGTGGCGAAGACGGCCGGGGAGTCGGCGGCGTGGGCTGCCACGACCGTGTCCATGGTAGTGCTCGACGCCGAGGCGAACACGTCGGCCGGCGCGCCCTCGACGATCTGCGTCGCCAGTCCGGAGCTGGGTCCGAAGCTCACGGTGACGGTGGCCCCCGGGTGAGCTGCCTCGAACTGCTTGCTCAGCGTCGTGAACGAGTCAGTCAGGGATGCGGCCGCGAACACGGTGATCTCTCCCGCGAGGGTCGGCGCGGTGTCGGAGGCCGACGCGCTGCCCGCCGAGGTCGCAGCGCGGTCACCGGCGGAGGCGCCACAGCCGGCCAGCAGGGCGGTCGCTGCGACGAGCGCGGTCACCGCGGAGGGAAGCGGGCGAAGCATGCGGTCTCCAGGACAAGTCGGCGGGTGCGGACGGACGGATCAGACCGGTCGGGTGGCGGGCTCACCTGTCGGGGATCTCCACCACCACGTTGGTGGACTTCACGCTCGCCACGGCCAGCACGCCGGGCACGAGCCCGAGGTCGTCGGCAGCCTCGCGGCTCATGAGCGAGACGACCCGGAAGGG
>JAYTSH010000524.1:0-5132 GCA_043745755.1 Cellulomonas sp.
GCAGGGACGGCAACGGCCACCGCGACGGACGTGCGGGGGCGGTCGAGGATGAGCTGAGACATGGGTCGTGTCCTGGGAGTTCGGTGCAGGTGCGCAGCGGGGGCCTGGTGGGCCGCGGGCGCGCGGGGTTGTCAGGTCAGCGACAACACGTCTGCATCAGGAGCACGCGCCGATAGTAGCCGGTTGCACCGCTCCAGCCCAGACCCCGGCCAGAACCTTCACGAGGTGCTTGCTACGGTCGTGGAGTGCGCACGACGTCTCGGGAGGAACCATGACCATCGAGCTCGGCATCGACACGTTCGGGGACGTCACGCAGGATGCCGACGGCACCCTGCTCAGCCAGGCGCAGGTGCTGCGCAACGTCGTCGAGCAGGGTGTCCTCGCCGACCAGGTCGGGCTCGACGCCATCGGGGTCGGCGAGCACCACCGCGACGACTTCGCGATCTCTGCACCGGAGGTCGTCCTCGCCGCGATCGCCGCCCGCACCGCGCACATCCGGCTCGGGTCGGCCGTCACAGTGCTCTCGTCGGACGACCCGATCCGCGTCTTCGAACGGTTCTCGACCCTCGACGCCCTCTCCGGTGGGCGCGCCGAGGTGGCGGTCGGTCGCGGGTCGTTCGTCGAGTCGTTCGGGCTGTTCGGCTTCGCCCTCGAGCAGTACGAGGAGCTGTTCGAGGAAAAGCTCGACCTGTTCACGCACCTGCTCGCCGGCGGCCCGGTGACCTGGTCCGGGACCACCCGGACACCGCTGACCGACCAGGACGTGTACCCACCGATCGAGCACGGCCGGCTGCGGACCTGGGTCGGGGTCGGCGGCAGCCCGCAGTCCGTGGTGCGCGCGGCGCGGTACGGGTTGCCGCTCATGCTCGCGATCATCGGCGGTGACCCCCTCCGCTTCCAGCCCTTCGTCGAGCTGTACCACCGCGCCCTGACCGAGCTCGGGACCGGGCCGGGCCTGGTCGGGCAGCACTCGCCGGGGCACGTCGCCGAGACCGACGACGAGGCGCTCGAGCAGGTGTGGCCGCACTACCGCACGTACGTCGGGCGGCTGGGCCGTGAGCGCGGCTGGCCGCCCCCGACGCGCTCGTCGTTCGAGGAGGCTGCCGGACCCAACGGTGCGCTGTACGTCGGCTCCCCAGCGACCGTCGCCACGAAGATCGTCCGTTCCGCGCGGATCCTCGGGCTCGACCGGTTCGACCTGAAGATCTCGCAGGGCACCCTCCCGCATGAGCACACGATGCGGGCGATCGAGCTGTACGGGACCGTCGTCGCACCCCGCGTCCGAGCTGCGCTCGAGCACGACGCGCCCGCGGTGTGACCGGCTCGGCAGACCGGCTCGGCGGACCGGGTCAGAGGTCCTTCGCGAAGCACATCGCGAGCGGGTCGCCGGCGTGCGGCGGGAACGGCAGGATCGGGCGGTACCCGACCGACAGGTACAGCGTCATGGCCTCCGGCTGGCGCCGACCGGTGTGCAGGACGAGCCGGTCGAGCCCCCGCGCGCGCGCCTCGACCTCGACCTCCGCGAGCAGCGTCCGGGCCAGCCCGAGCCCGCGGGCCCGGTTCCGCACGAAGACCTTCTTGAGCTCGCCCGTATGGTCGCCGACGCCCGGTCCGGCCGCCCGCAGCGTCACGCAGGCGACGGGCTCCTCGTCGACGTCGGCGATGAGCGTCGTCAAGGCGCCGACTCCCTCCGAGGCGTCGTTCACGTCGTAGCCGCCGCGACGTTCGATGGCCCGTCCGAGCTCGGGGTACCGGGGCAGGTTGTCCTCGTCGAACATCGCGCGACGCAGCCGGACGGCGTCAGGGTCGTCCCAGCCGACGGCGCGCAGCGTGACGGCGTGACGGACGTGCGCGGCCTCGTCGTCGGGCAGGGCAGCGGCGGGCGGGGCGGTGGCTCCGGCCGGGCGACGCGGGGTCGCGTGCAGGTCCTTCGCGAAGCACCGGGAGTCGGCCTCGGCCGCGTACTCGCCGAAGTTCTCGATCGGGTGGTAGCCCGACGTGAGGTACAGGCCGATCGCCTCAGGCTGCAGTACCCCGGTCTCCAGGATGAGCCGACCGAACCCGAGCGCGTGTGCCCGTACCTCGAGGTCGGCCACGACGAGGCGCGACAGGCCACGACCGCGGTGCGTCGGCAGGACGTACATCCGCTTCAGCTCGCCGACGCCCGTGCCCTGCTGGTCGCTCACGTCGCGCAGCGCCCCGCACGCGGCAGGCACGCCGTCCACGCGGACCAGCACCATCGCCACGATCGACTCGCCGGCCATGCCGTGACCAATGTCGTCGTCCCCGTACAGGTCGCGGAGCTCGACCTGCTGCGCGTCCCTGAGCCGGGTCGCGTCCGGGTCGTCCCAGTCGACGAGGTCGACCGAGACGTCAGTGGCCTGAGTGTTCTGGGCGGTCATCCGACCAGCGCGTGCAGCACGGAGGTGAAGACCCGCAACCCGTCCGTCCCGGTGCGCGGGCCCTTGGCGCCGTCGGGTCCGAAGCCGACCTCGACCGCGTGCTCGGGGTGCGGCATCAGGCCGACGACGTTGCCGGCCGCGTTCGTGATGCCGGCGATCCCCCGCCGCGACCCGTTCGGGTTGACGCCGGAGTAGCGGAAGACGACCCGGCCCTCGCCCTCGAGCTCATCGAGTGTGTGCTCGTCGGCGACGTACTGGCCGTCCTGGTTCTTCAGCGGCACGGTGATGCGCTCACCGCGCGTGTAGTCCCGCGTCCAGGCCGTGTCGATGTTCTCGATGCTCAGCACCTGCTCACGGCACACGAAGCGCAGGTGATCGTTCTTGATCATCGACCCCGGCAGCAGGTGCGCCTCGGTGAGGACCTGGAAGCCGTTGCAGATGCCCAGCACGGGCAGCCCACCGTTCGCGGCGTCGACGATCGAGCCCATGACCGGCGCGAACCGGCTGATCGCCCCCGCGCGCAGGTAGTCGCCGTAGGAGAACCCGCCCGGCAGCACGACGGCGTCGACCGCATGCAGGTCCGCGTCGGCGTGCCAGAGCGACACCGGCTCCGCACCCGCGAGGCGGACCGCTCGCGCCGCGTCCCGGTCGTCGAGAGTGCCCGGGAACGTGACGACGCCGATGCGCGTCATCAGGCGTCGGCCCGGACCGACTCGTCGGCGTAGACCGCGACGACGTCCTCGATCACCGGGTTGGACAGCACGTGCTCACCGGCCTTCCGCGCCGCCGCGAGGATCTCGTCGGTCACGGGGCCCTCGCACGTGAGCTCGAA
This sequence comes from Cellulomonas sp., assembly GCA_043745755.1. GTDB lineage: Bacteria > Actinomycetota > Actinomycetes > Actinomycetales > Cellulomonadaceae > Cellulomonas_A. Next base: position 3,235 of record JAYTSH010000524.1, read on the forward strand.
CCTCTTGCCCTGGCGCACGCTCGTGAACTGCACGAACCCGAGCCGCGGCAACGCACCGGCGACGGCCTTGCCCTGCGGGTCGAGGATCTCGGGCTTCGGCATCACATCGACGACGACTCGTCCCACGGGTGGCTCCTGAGTTTCGCGGTGGAGGGGGCAGGGTCAGACTACCGAGTCGCGCGGCGCGGCTCGTCGCGCGGCCGAAGGGCGGGCACCCGGTCGCGGGCTGGCCAGACCCCAGGCCAGGCACAGCGGCACGAACGGGAGCGCGAGGTTCATCCTCAGCGGGAACCAGAACCCCTCGACGTCGTCGCGGGTCCACGCCCGGTACGGCCGAGGCAGCCGGCGGCGCAGCACCCGGTGGCGCCACCAGAGCCGCGGCGGTGGGTGCTCACGCCAGCGTGTCGCCCAGCCCGCGAGCACGAGCCCGAGCGCGGTGCGCGCACCGGGACGGCGCGCACGCGGGCCTGCGAGGTCAGACAGGACCGCCGTGAGCTCCTGGGCCCGCACCTCGCGCCAGCGCCGCGGGTAGGTGCAGAGCCAGCAGGCCACGGACCGCTCGAACGGAGTCATGACGGCAGCCCGCGCGGTCGGACGGTGCCGGGGATGGTCGTCTCGATCTCGGCGGACTCCGACGCGAGGCCGACGGGCATCGCCCAGGGCTCGGGCCCGGAGCTGCGGAGGGACTGATCGACCTCCGGGACCCGGCCCCGTAGAGCCATGGCGAGCACATCCGATCCGGCGAGCCCCTGCACGTCGGGTAGATCGCGCACGAGCCGCCGCGCGGCGACGAGGCCCGGCAGCACCAGCAGCGCGAGCGGTCCGAGCGCCACCGAGACGACGACGCCGATCACCCCTGTCACCTCGAGGGCAGCCTCGCCGACGATCGCCATCGTCCCGAGGACAACCGCGAGCCAGACCACCTCCGGCACCTCGACGAGCACGCGGTGCGGCTGCCGCGGTGCGAGCGGGACGAGTCGAGCGAGCCGCCTGCGCACCAGGAGGGTGCCCGCGAGACCGAGCAGCGCCGCCACGACGAGCACCGCGACGAGGGCAGCACGACCACTGCCGACCGGCGCGGTGACGAACGCCGGGCACCGGGCGACTCCCGGATCGACGTCGGACGCACAGCCCGCCCATCGCACCGTCGTCGGGCCGATCGCGATGGCGAGCGCCGAGGCCGTAGCCGTGCCGGTGACCACGACGAGTGCGGCAGCAACGGCGCCGCGAGCCGCGAGCCGGCGGCGTGGACGCCGATCGTTCAGGAGGCGAGCTGTTGTCTCACGCCCCTCGACCGCCAACATCCCGCCGGCCGCGATGATCGCGTCGAGCGGCACCAGGCCACGCCTCGCCTCGTCGACCGCCGGCAGGCGTCCGAGCAGCGCCATGATCCGCACGTCAGACACCGACAGTGCGGCTGCGTCCACGCGACGGTTCCGCACGACGCCGGTCGCGGCGACGACACCGGGCAGGGCGAGCACGGCTAGCACGCCGACAGGCCCCGCAAGGGCACGCAGCAGATCGCTCAAACCAGCGGTGTCCTTCAGCGCAGCTGCCGAGACCACGGGCGTCGCGATGACGACGGCAGCGACGGCGGCCCAGGCCCGCGGGGTCCTCGTGGTGAGAGCACGGTCCGGCTGCGGCACTCGATGGCCCATCAGCTGGCCAAGCCGGTGCCGGACCAGCGGGACAGTGACGAGCCCCACGCAGCCCGCGACAGTGATCGTCAGCGGCATCCACGGGCGACCCCATGTGACGATGAAGCCCGCGACGGCAGCGACCATCAGTGCGAGCGCCGCCGCCGCCAACGTCCCGCTCGCCGCGAGTCGCCGACGTGGCACGAGCCCTTCCACGAGCGCTCCCGGGACGATCCGGTCGTCCGCTCGCAGCGCGAGGTG
>JAYTSH010000525.1:0-3004 GCA_043745755.1 Cellulomonas sp.
CGAGCCGGTTGCGGCCGTTGATGCGCATCGCGTCCGACCCGCAGACGCCGTGCGCGCACGAACGCCGGAAGCTCAGGGAACCGTCGTGCTCCCACTTGATCGTGTGCAGGGCGTCGAGGAGCCGGTCGGTGCCGTACGCGGTGACCGTGAACTCCTCCCAGTACGCCTCGTCCTTTCCGGACTCCGGCAGGAACCGGCGGATGCGCAGGGTGACGTCGAAGCTCGGGACCGCCCCGAGCGTCGGCTCCGGCGAGGAGGGCGTGGGGGCTGCGCTGTCGAGAGTGGCAGTCATCAGTACTTGCGCTCCATCGGCTGGTAGCGGGTCACGACCACAGGCTTGTACCCGAGCGCGACATCGAACGTGCCAGGCGTCGCTGCCCCCGGCCGGCTGGTGGCCACCTCGGCCCCGGACCGGCTCGTCGCCGCGACGACAGCAGCCGCCTCAGAGCCGACGGGAGAGGACGGCGCTACGGTGCCCGGCGGACGGCGGTACGCCATCGTGTGCCGCATGTACTGGGCGTCGTCCCGCTTCGGGAAGTCCTCGCGGAAGTGACCGCCGCGTGACTCCTCGCGGTTGAGGGCGCCGACGACGACGACCTCGGCGATGTCGAGCAGGAAGCCGAGCTCGAGCGCCTCGAGGAGGTCGGTGTTGAACGCCCGGCCCTTGTCCTGGACCGAGACGTTGCGGTACCGGGTCTGCAGCGCGCGGATGTCGGCCAGCGCCTGCTGCAACGACTCGGCGGTGCGGAACACCTGGGCGTTCGTGTCCATCGTCTGCTGCAGATCTCCCCGCACGTCGGAGACCCGGTCGCCGTCCGTACGGGTGCGCATCTCCTCGAGCTCCGCGACGACGCCGATCTCAGGGTCGTCGGGTAGCTCGACCCACGGGGCGCCCGAGGCGTAGGCGGCGGCGGCGATGCCGGCGCGCTTGCCGAACACGTTGATGTCGAGGAGGGAGTTGGTGCCCAGACGGTTCGAGCCGTGCACCGACACGCAGGCGACCTCGCCGGCTGCGAACAGGCCGTGGACGACCTCGGCGTTGCCGCGCAGCACCTCGGCGTGGATCGTGGTCGGCACCCCGCCCATCGCGTAGTGCGCGGTGGGGTACACGGGGATCGGCTCGGTGTACGGTTCGACGCCCAGGTAGGTGCGGGCGAACTCGGTGATGTCGGGCAGCTTGGCGTCGATGTGGGCCGGCTCGAGGTGTGTCAGGTCGAGCAGCACATAGTCCTTGTTGGGGCCCGCCCCGCGGCCCTCGCGGACCTCGAGCGCGATCGACCGCGCCACGATGTCGCGCGGGGCGAGGTCTTTGATCGTCGGCGCGTAGCGCTCCATGAAACGCTCGCCGTCGGCATTGCGCAGGATCCCGCCCTCGCCGCGCGCGGCCTCCGACAGCAGGATGCCAAGCCCCGCGAGGCCTGTCGGGTGGAACTGGAAGAACTCCATGTCCTCGAGCGGTACGCCGCGCCGGTACACGAGGGCCATGCCGTCGCCCGTGAGCGTGTGCGCGTTCGAGGTGGTCTTGAAGATCTTGCCCGCCCCGCCGGTCGCGATGACCACGGACTTCGCACGGAACAGGTGGATCTCGCCGGTCGCGAGCTCGTAGGCGACGACACCGCTGACGGCGACGTCCTCGCCCTCGGGCACCTCGCCCGTCACGAGGTCGTGACTGAGCAGCACGTCCAGCACGTAGAACTCGTTGAAGAACTCGACGTCGTTCTTCACGCACTGCTGGTAGAGCGTCTGCAGGATCATGTGGCCCGTGCGATCGGCTGCGTAGCAGGCCCGGCGCACGGCAGCCTCGCCGTGGTTGCGCGTGTGCCCGCCGAAGCGCCGCTGGTCGATCTTGCCCTCGGGCGTGCGGTTGAACGGCAGGCCCATCTTCTCCAGGTCGAGGACGGCGTCGATCGCCTCCTTCGCCATGACCTCCGCGGCGTCCTGGTCGACGAGGTAGTCGCCCCCCTTGACGGTGTCAAAGGTGTGCCACTCCCAGTTGTCCTCCTCGACGTTCGCGAGGGCAGCGCACATGCCGCCCTGCGCGGCGCCCGTGTGCGAGCGCGTCGGGTACAGCTTGGAGATCACGGCTGTGCGGGTACGCGTCGAGGACTCGAGCGCGGCACGCATGCCCGCCCCGCCGGCACCGACGATGACGACGTCGTACTGGTGGATCTGCATCGGTGGCGATGCCTCCTCGAGGCGGTTCGGGGGTTTCAGGCGGAGCAGAACGAGGGCAGCAGGTCGGTGGGGCTGCCCGCGGGGCACGGGTCGAAGGTGAAGATCACGAGCGTGCCGAGCACGACCGTGATCACGAACGCCGCGATGAGCAGGACCTTGAGCACGAGGCGGGTGTGGTCACGCTCGGCGTAGTCGTTGATGATCGTGCGCACGCCGTTGCTGCCGTGGATCATCGCGAGCCAGAGCATGAGCAGGTCCCAGACCTGCCAGAGCGGCGACGCCCACTTCCCGGCGACGAACCCGAAGTCGACGGCCTTGATCCCCTGGCCCGCGATCAGGTTCGTGAAGAGGTGGCCGAAGATCAGCACGATGAGCACGACGCCCGAGACGCGCATGAAGATCCAGCCGTACAGCTCGGCGTTGCCGCGCGTGGTGCGCCGACTCGTGCGCACCCGAGGCGAGCGCGGTGCGGGGATCGAGGTGGTGGAGGTCATCACTTGCCTCCGAACACGTTCATCAGGTGCCTCGGCAGGAAGCCCGCCATCGTCACGACGAACAGGCCGATCACGACCCAGAGCATGACCCGCTGGTACTTGGGGCCCTTGGCCCAGAAGTCCACGAGGATGATGCGGATGCCGTTGAACGCGTGGAACACGATGGCGGCGACGAGGCCGGCCTCACCGAGGCCCATGACCGGGTTCTTGTAGCTGCCGATCACCGCGTTGTACGCCTCGGGGGAGACGCGTACGAGGGACGTGTCGAGCACGTGGACGAGCAGGAAGAAGAAGATCAGGACGCCGGTCACGCGATGCGCGACCCACGACCACAT
>JAYTSH010000526.1:0-6147 GCA_043745755.1 Cellulomonas sp.
CCCCCGAGTCGCGGGCCCGGCGGGATCTGGATGTCCTCGAAGTCGAGCTTGCGCGTACGGTCGGCCTCGGCCGCCATCTCCTCGTAGCGCCCGAGCCGCGACTTGGACTTGGTCTGGCGTCCCTTGGCGTTCGACCGGACCCACGCGAGCTCCTCTGCGAGCCGCTTCGCCAGCTTCTGGTCCTTCTTGCCCTGGACCTCGAGGCGGGCCTGCTTCTTCTCGAGGTACGTCGAATAGTTGCCCTCGTACGGGTAGAGGCGACCTCGGTCGACCTCACAGATCCACTCCGCTACGTGGTCGAGGAAGTACCGGTCGTGGGTGACCGCCAGGATCGCACCGTGGTAGGCCGCCAGATGCTGCTCGAGCCACAGCACGCTCTCGGCATCGAGGTGGTTGGTGGGCTCGTCGAGCAGCAGCAGGTCGGGCTTCTCCAGGAGCAGCTTGCACAGCGCGACGCGACGACGCTCACCACCGGACAGCACCGAGACGTCGGCGTCGGGCGGGGGGCAGCGCAGCGCGTCCATGGCCTGCTCGAGCTGCGCGTCAAGGTCCCAGGCCTCGGCCGCGTCGATGGCCTCCTGCAGCACGCCCATCTCCTCGAGCAGCGTGTCGAAGTCCGCGTCAGGCTCGGCCATCAGCGCGGAGATCTCGTTGAACCGGTCGATCTTGCCCTTGATCTCGGCGACGCCCTCCTCGACGTTGCCGAGGACGGTCTTGTCCTCGTTGAGCGCCGGCTCCTGCATGAGGATGCCCACCGTGTACCCGGCGCTCAGGCGCGCCTCGCCGTTCGACGGCTGCTCGAGCCCGGCCATGATCTTGAGGATCGTGGACTTCCCGGCACCGTTCGGGCCGACGACGCCGATCTTCGCGCCGGGCAGGAAGTTCAGGGTGACGTCGTCGAGGATGACCTTGTCACCGTGCGCCTTGCGCGTCTTGTACATGGTGTAGATGAACTCAGCCACTGGCTCTTCGTCCGCCTCGGTGCTCGGGGGTTGGTCGGGGTGACGCCGCCCCGGTCAACCCGGCTGCGCGCGCACACGGCGCAGCGCGAGCCGGGCGACCCGGCACGGCGTAAGTCCTGACCCCCACCCTAAGCGATCACCTCGCGCCGGCGAGCGAGAGGGCCCGCTCGGCCAGACTGTCGAGCGGGCCGGGCTCGGCCGGCTCGTCGTCGGCCGGCTCGTCGTCGAGCTTGAGGTCGTCGAGCTCGTCCGGGGCCAGGTCGGCCGGCGCGAGCTCGTCTTCACCCACCGCGATCTCGCCCTCGGCGCCCTCCGGTCCGGCACCGCTCCCGTACACCGTGCGGGAGTAGCGGGCCGAACCGTAGGCGAGGTCGGGGCCGATCGCGATCGCGTCGAGCACGAGGGTCGTCCGGCTGCCGTCGGGCCCGCTCCACTCCTCGGTCGACAGCCGGCCGTGGACGACGACGGGGTCGCCCTTGCGCAGCGACTCGGCGACGTTGCGGGCTGCGCTGCGCCAGCTTTTCACGGTGAACCACTCGGTGCGGCCGTCGGCCCACACGCCCTTGTCGCGGTCGAACCAGCGGCGCGTGCTCGCCATCCGGAACGTCGTGAACGGCGTTGCGCCATTGGCGCCCGGGTAGTGCCGCGGCTCCGTGCCCAGCCACCCGACCAGCGTCAGGGTCAGCTCGTTGGTGCTCATGCGTCCTCCTCGTAGAACGCCGGCGAGTGCCGGCTCAGGGAGGAAGCGTGGATCGCACCGTCATCGTCGCGCCGGGAGCACGGCGCGACGGTGCAGGCGCCGAGGAGGTGCGGGGCTGTGGGTGGTGCGGCGTCGTCAGCGGGCGGTCACGGAATCGGCGAGCTCACGCACGCGCCGGTGCTCGGCGAAGACCTCGACCGTCGGGTCAGCGAGCAGCCGGCGCACGACACCCTCAAGGGCGGCGCGCCCATCGCCGAGCACCCGCTCCGAGCGTCGTCGGGCCGCGCTCCGGCGCGCAAGGTGCGCTCCGCCAGCGAGGAGCACTGCTCCCACGAGAAGACCGCCCGCCGCCAACCAGGCCCACGGGCTGTCGCCGGACGTTCCCGACCCGCCACCGATCCGCGATCCCAGAGCGATCGACCCTGCCGCCAGCGCGCAGCCGGACAGCACGAGCGCGGAGGCGAACAGTCCCGTCGCGAGGGACGAGCGGCGCGTGGCCACCGTGACGTGCGCCAGGACGTCGTCGACCTCGCGCTGCAGCTGGTCCGCCGACGCGACGCGCGCAGCGACTGCCTCCTGCCACCGCACCGGGACCGCGCGCGTCACGGCGGCAAGCCAGCCCGCACGCGCGAGCGCGACGGTGTCCGTCTGGACCAGGCCGAAGGCGGGTACGGACCGCGCTCCGCCGCGCACGACCGCGCCGACCGCGTCGGCGATCGCGCGCAGACCGGCGGCCTCCGTCAGCACGTCGACCACGTGGGTCACGTCGAGCCGTGCCGAACCGGGCTCACGTCCGGCGACCTGGCTCCCGAGCAGGGTGGCCGCGTCGTTGAGCTCGGCCCCCGCCCGGTCGGCTGCCATGCTGCGTCGAGCGACCACGGCGGCGAACCGGTCGCGGAGCTCGGGGACTCCCTCGCCGGTTCGCGCTGAGGCCGTCCGGATCGCGACACCTTCGAGACCGTCCTCGACCAGCAGCCGCGCCAGGTCGACAACGAGCTCGTCGCGGACGTCCGGACCGAGCGTGTCGATCTGGTTGAGCACGACGACCATCGACGCCTCGTGCCCGACGAGGTGACGCAGGTACCCCGAGTGCAGGGCGTCGTCCGCGTACTTCTGCGGGTCGACGACCCAGACGAGCAGGTCGGCCATCGGCACGAGCCGGTCGACCACGACGCGGTGCGCCGGCGCGATCGAGTCGTGGTCCGGCAGGTCGAGCAGCACGAGCCCGCGCAGCGGCACCTCGGTCTCACCGTCGAGCAGGCTCTCACGCTCGATGCGCCGGTCGGTGGCGACCTCGAGCCAGTCGAGCAGCGCCTCACCACCCTCGCCCCAGACGCAGGCCGACACCGCGGACGTTGTCGGGCGCTTCACCCCGACATCGGCGAACTCGAGTCCGCACACCGCGTTGAAAAGGCTGGACTTGCCCGACCCGGTCCCACCGAGCAGCGCGACGATCGTGTGGTCGACGCCCAGCTCGAGACGTTCCCGGACCTGCGCGATCGACACGGTGATGCGTGCGGCGACCGTCGGGTCAAGGCGGTCGCCGCCGACGTCGAGAGCCTCCTCGACGTGCTCGACGCGCCGGGTCAGCTCACGCGTCGCCGCACCGGCCAGATGACCGTGCACGGCGCCGAAGCCCTCGCGCTCGAACGCCCTCGTCGTCTCTGTCACGTCAACCCCTTCAGCACCGCGAGCCGCAGACGCAGGAGGGACGAGGCGTCCGGCGCGAGGTCGGGGTCGTCGAGCAGCTCCCGGACGGCGGCACGCTCACGCGCGACCGCCGCGGCGCTGCGGTCCGCCAGGTCGGACCGCAGCTCGTCGCTCGCCCACGTCCCCGCCTCACCGAGCAGGTCGACCAGAAGGGCTCGTGCCGGCTCCAGACCAGCTGCGGCCGCGAGCGCAACGGCGGCGAGGCCCTGGACTCCGAGCGCACGTTCCGCACGTTCAGCGCGCTTGGCCGCGCGCTTGGCCGCGCGGACGGCATGGCGACCACGGCTACGGACCGCGTCGTTGCTCGGCCCGAGCGCCGCCTGGCGCAGCGCCTCCGTACCGACGGTGGCCGCGGAACCCACCCAGGCCCGCGCCGACGACTCCGCCGACGCGGTGCGTGCCCTGGCGGCCTCCGGCTCGGACCAGGCCGCGGCGAGCGAGGGGCCCCCGTCAGGCGCCCCGGCGCCCCGCAGGTGAGTACGCAGCACGAGCTCCGCGCGTGCACCGGCGGCGGTGAGGTTCGCGGCAGCGGATCGGGTGAGAGCGTCGACGAGCGGGGCGAGCGCCTCGGCACGACCGCGCCCGGCCCGACGAGACCGGTCGACGCGGCCCGACGAGCGCACGACCGTCGCGAGCGGACCTCGGGCGGCAGCGAGCTCGGCCCACCGCGCCCTGGCCGGGCCGTCGGACACGACGCCGCCGTGCACCGCAGCACGCGCAGCCTGCTCCGGGCCCTGCGACGCGACGTCGAGCTCGGCGGCCAGCGCGACGGCAGCGTCCGCCTGCGCCTGCACCGCCTCCGCTAGCTCGTCGACCCACGGGCGCAGCGCGGCGAGCGACCCACGCAGGGTCCGGCCGATGACCGTCCGCGCGCGGTCAAGCCCGGCGAGCATCTGCAGCCAGCGCGTGATCGGCGCGAGGACCGCGGGATCGAGCAGACCCTCGTGCGGGCCGACGTCGGGCACCACGAAGAGCGGCGAACCCTGCATGCCGTGCTCCCGCAGGCGCTCCAGCAGGTCGCCGCGGACGGTCGGCAGCGACGCCGGTGCCACCCGGTTGAGGACCATCGCGATCGATGCGCCTCGCTCCACCGCGCCCTGCAGCACCTGCCACGGCAGTGCGTCGCCGTACCGGGCTGCCGTCGTGACGAACAACCACAGGTCGGCGGCCTCAAGGAGCCGGTGCGCCGTGGCACGGTTGGAGTCGAGCACCGAGTCCAGGTCGGGTGCGTCGAGCAGCGCGATCCCCCGAGGCACACACGAGTGCTCGACCACCTCGACGGCCTCGAGGACGGGGTGCTGATCGAGCAGGTCGGCATCGTCAGGATGGTGGACGAGGACCGGGCGGCGCGTCGTCGGGCGGAGCACGCCGGCCGCCGTCACCTCGATCCCGAGCAGTGAGTTCACGATCGTCGACTTGCCGGCACCCGTGGATCCGGCGACCACGACGATCGCGGGCGCCGAGAGCTCTTCGAGGCGAGGTACCAGGTGGTCGAAGAGCTGATCGAGGAGCCGGGCGCGCGACGCCCGCGCGGCCTCGACGGAGGAGATCTCGAGCGGGAAGCCCGTGCGCTCCACATCGCGACGAAGGTCACGGACGGCGTCAAGCAAGGACATCGCGGCGAGGGGACGCGCGAGCACCCCGTCGGCGACTGAGGTCCCTGCCTGCTCGCTCACGGTACCTATAGTCGCCTGACGAGGTGACCAGGACAAACGAACGCGCCGCCCGGACCAGCGCGGCCTCGTGCTGACCGTCGGTCAACGGCTCCGAGCGCCGGTCCGCGTACGCTCGTCCATGGCAGTTCCAGCCCCCATAGCTCAATGGATAGAGCAACGGCCTTCTAATCCGTAGGTTGCAGGTTCGAGTCCTGCTGGGGGCGCCCGGAGTCCAGTCCGTGCAGCCGGTCGGCGACCACGACGAAACCCAAGACGGCGACAGCGAGGGCAACCGCGGCCAGCACGTCCGTGAGGAAGTGGTAGCCCAGGTAGAGCCGGCTGAGCCCCACGGCGAGCGTGCCGATGGCGGCCACGCCGCCGGCGACGAGCAGCTTCCTCCGGTCGGCATCCCGGCTCCACGCGAGATAGCCGACGACGAGGAGCAGTGTCGCCGTCCCCATCGTGTGCCCGGACGGGAACGACGCGGTCGTCTCCGCACCGGGGATGTCCATCGTGGCGAGCGGCGGCCTGGGGCGCCCGACGAGATCCTTGATCGCGAGCGACAGCAGCGTCGCAGCCACCATCGCGCCCGCAACGATCCCCGGGCGCCACCACTCGCGTCGCACGGCGACCCACACGACGCAGGCAACGAGAACCAGCGCCGGCAGGATACGCGGGCCCGACACGAGCGTGATCGCGGCGAACACGGCCCGCATGGTGTGCCCGCGGTGACCGACGAGCCAGTCCAGGACTGGCTGGTCGAACGAGGACAGGTCATCACGCTCGCGCACGCCGTCGAGCAGGACGACGAACACGGCGAAGCCGAGCGCGACCAGCAGCGCTCCCGGAAACAACGCTCGAACAGCGGTCCGGCTCCGCCACGCGTCCCGCCTCGACACCGCCGCCACGCCGTCCCCCTCGTCCGAGCGTCCGCTCCGACCATATCGGGCCGACCGTGACCGGCCGAGGTCGAACCGCACCACAAGGTCGTGACGGCGCGACGACCACAGTGGTTCTCTGGATCCACCGCGGTGACCTCCCGGGCCCGGCCAGGCCCATCCAGACCGTATGCCGGAGACCACGACCATGCACCCCACCAGCATCTTCGACCTCGTTCTGC
>JAYTSH010000527.1:0-5623 GCA_043745755.1 Cellulomonas sp.
TCTGCCTCGACGTCGACGCGTCGCTGCGGCTCGACCTCGGGCCCCTGACGACCCACATCGGCGTCCGCCGCTCACCCGTGCACACCCCGCAGCAGGCCGCCGACCTGGCCCGCGCGCTCGCGGACCGCGACGGCATCGACGTCCGCGGTGTCATGTTCTACGAGGCCCAGGTCGCCGGGCTGCCCGACTCCGGCCCGATCATCCGCGCCGTCAAGCGCGCGTCCGTCGCCGACCTCGCCCGCCGCCGCTCGCGCGTCGTCGACGCCGTCCACCAGGTGCTCGGCCGGCGCCTCGAGCTCGTGAACTCGGGCGGCTCCGGCTCGATCGAGTCCAGCGCCGCCGACCCCGTCGTCACCGAGGTCACCGCCGGCTCCGGCCTGTTCGTGCCCACCCTGTTCGACGGCTACCGGGCCTTTGCCCCGCGACCCGCCGCCTACTTCGGGCTCGACGTCGTCCGCGTCCCCGCGCCGGGCTACGCGACCGCGTTCGGCGGCGGCTACGTCGCGTCCGGACCGTCGACCCGATCCCGCCTCCCGCGCCCGGTCGAGCCCCGCGGGCTCGCGCTCACCGGCCGTGAAGGCGCCGGCGAGGTACAGACGCCCCTGCACGGACCCGGTGCCGACAAGCTCGACGTCGGCGACCGCGTGTGGTTCCGGCACGCGAAGGCCGGGGAGGTCATGGAGCGGTTCGACGCGGTGCACCTCGTGCGGGGTGCGGTCGTCGAGCGGACAGTGCCGACGTATCGGGGCGAGGGGCGGACGTTCGGTTGAGCGGCGCAGCGCGGGAGCGACCCTGCGGCGGCCCGCGTTGAGTGGCAGGAAGGCCTACATTCCTCCGTGTGTCACCCGCAGGAAGGTCTACATTCCTCCGTGTGCCACCCGCAGGAAGGTCGAAGACCTCGGCCAGGTGGCCGTCGAAGGCAAGTACGTCGAGGACGGGAACTGGCGTTCAGACGCGGCCACCGTCATCGCGTCGGCCTGGGACAGCATCCTGGTGACGCGAAACGTGCGGGAGACCCCGCCCGGCAGCTCAACATGGGATGTGCCCGCTGGCATCCTCGGCTTCCCCCTCGACACCTCGCCTGACGAAGAGGGGTCCCTTGATCATTGGTGAGCTCCGCGACCTGTTGGGTGCCGGTGTGGCGTCGACCGCCGATGATCGGCCATCGGGGCGCAGAAGCCTGTGCGCGGCTGCGGTGCGAGCAACGTCGGCAAGCCGACCCGGGTCGTGCCGCTACAGCCCCAGCCCGCCCAGGACCTCGGTCGCCTGACTCGTGAACTCGCCGGTCAGCATCAGCATGGCCCGCCCGATCGCCGCGCGCGTCTCGGGCAGCTGCAGCGATGCGGCGTGGTGTGCGGCGCTCTCCCAGACCTCCGTGACCCAGATGAGGTCGTCGTCGGTGGTCGAGGCGCCGACGATGTATGAGAGGCAGCCGGCCTCGCGCAGGCCGTCGCTGCCAGCGAGCAGGATCGCCACGATGTCGGTCCGGTGCCCTGGCGTCGCTCTCATGGACCCGATGTATCCGTACGGCACGGCGTCTCCTGGGGTGGCGCGTGGTGGGCGAGAGCTCGTGTCACATCGTGCCCGACTCGTCCGACACGAGTGTGCAGAGCGCGCAACGGGCCGCCGTCGGGCAAGAGCCGCAGGCGGCGGGGCGAGACCGTATACGCCGGTAACCTTGGGGCGTGAGCCTGCGCCTATATGACACTGCGACGCGCGAGGTGCGCGATTTCGAGCCGGTAGTGGCAGGCGAGGTCGGCATCTACCTGTGCGGCGCGACCGTGCAGGCACCCCCGCACATCGGGCACGTGCGCTCGGGTGTGGCATTCGACGTGCTCGTGCGGTGGCTGCAGCGCACCGGGTACCACGTCACGATGGTCCGCAACGTCACCGACATCGACGACAAGATCCTGGCGAAGTCCGCCGCCGCGGGTCAGCCCTGGTGGGCGTGGGCGATGGAGAACGAGCGGGCGTTCACGGCTGCGTACGACGCGCTCGGCGTCCTGCCGCCGACGTACGAGCCGCGCGCGACGGGTCACGTGCCCGCGATGGTCGACCTGATGGAGCGGCTCGTCGCGAGCGCGCACGCGTATGTCGCGGGCGAGGGCGACGTGTACTTCGACGTGCGCTCGTACCCCGACTACGGCTCGCTCACGAACCAGCGCCTCGAGGACATGGTCCCGGCGCCCGACGGCGCGCCTGCCGACGACGACGGCGACCCGGGCGCCAAGCACGACCCGCGCGACTTCGCGCTGTGGAAGTCGGCGAAGCCCGGAGAGCCCTCGAGCGCCTCATGGCCGACGCCGTTCGGGCGCGGGCGGCCCGGCTGGCACCTCGAGTGCTCCGCGATGGCTCGGCGCTACCTCGGCGACACGTTCGACATCCACGGTGGCGGCCTGGACCTGCGGTTCCCGCACCACGAGAACGAGCAGGCGCAGTCGCGCGCGGCCGGCTACCCATTCGCTCAGTACTGGCTGCACAACGGCTGGGTCACCTTGGGCGGTTCGAAGATGAGCAAGTCGCTCGGCAACGGGCTGCTCGTGAGCGTCATCCTCGAGAGTGCTCGCCCGGCCGTGCTGCGCTACGCGCTGACCGCCGTGCAGTACCGCTCGATGCTGGAGTGGACCCCTGACACGCTCGCCGAGGCCGAGGCGACGTGGGACCGGCTGGCCGGCTTCGTCGAGCGTGCGACCGAGCGGGTCGGGGACGTGGACGCCGACGAGATCGCGCGCACGGCCCTGCCCGACGCGTTCACCAAGGCCCTCGACGACGACCTGAACGTGCCCGCGGGCCTCGCCGTCGTGCACGAGCACCTGCGCGCCGGCAACACGGCCCTCGCGGGCCGGGACCTCACCGAGGCTCGGGCCGCGCTCGTGGCGGTGCGCGGCATGCTCGACGTGCTCGGCCTCGACCCGGCCGGCCCGCAGTGGGGCGGACACGGAACCGACGCCCGCTACGCGGTCGCCCTCGAGCAGGTCGTCCAGGCCGAGCTCACCGCCCGTGCGGAGGCCCGCGCAGCGCGCGACTTCGCCACGTCCGACGCGATCCGGGACCGGCTCGCCGCCGCCGGCATCGTCGTCGAGGACTCCGCGACCGGCGCCCGCTGGTCGCTCGCAGCACATCGCACCGAGGACGAGGACTGATGACAGGGAACTCGCAACGACGGGGCGCAACCCGCAAGCCGGGATCGAAGAAGGGTCCCAGCGGCGGCACCGGTGGAAAGGGGCGCCAGGCGCTCGAGGGCCGCGGACCGACCCCTAAGGCTGAAGAGCGTCCGTACCACGTCGCGGCCAAGCGCAAGGTCGCCAACGAGAAGCTCGCGGCCACGTCCGGCGGCCACGCGAGCGGACCGGTGCGACGCACGGGCGCGCCCGCGGGACGAGTTCCGGGTGCCGGTGCTCCGCGCAGCGCATCCCGTGGCGCGGCCGGGACCCGTGGCGGCAAGGGCGTCAGCGCGACGCACGAGATCGTCTCCGGTCGCAACTCCGTGGTCGAGGCGCTCCGCGCCGGGATCCCCGTCACGACCGTCTACATCGCGACACGCATCGAGGCCGACGACCGCACGCGCGAGATCCTGCAGGCCGTCGTCGGCCGCGGGTACCCGCTGCTCGAGGTCTCCAAGCCCGAGCTCGACCGCCTGACCGACGGTTCGGTGCACCAGGGCGTCGCCATCCAGGTGCCGCCCTACGCGTACCGCGACTCCGACGACCTCCTCGACGCCGCCGCTGCTTCGGGGCGGCCGCCGCTCATCGTCGCGCTCGACGGCGTGACCGACCCGCGCAACCTCGGTGCCGTGCTGCGGTCGTCGGGCGCGTTCGGCGTGCACGGCGTCGTCGTCCCCGAGCGCCGCTCGGCAGGCGTGACCGCCGCCGCCTGGAAGGTGTCGGCCGGTGCCGCGGCGCGTGTCCCCGTGGCGCGCGTGACCAACCTCGTACGCGCGCTCCAGGCCTACCGCGAGGCGGGCTGCTACATCGTCGGGCTCGACGGTGGCGGCGACACCCCGATCGGCGACCTGCCGTACGCGGGCGACCCGTTGGTCATCGTCGTCGGCTCTGAGGGCAAGGGCCTGTCGCGGCTCGTCCGGGAGAACTGCGACGCCATCGCGTCCATCCCGATCAGTGCGGCGATGGAGTCCCTCAACGCCGGGGTGGCCGCGGGCATCGCCCTGTACGAGGTCGCGCGCCAGCGCACAGCCTCCGCAGCTCAGGCCTGACGGGCCGGAGGTCA
The DNA here is from genome assembly GCA_043745755.1 of Cellulomonas sp. Lineage (GTDB taxonomy): Bacteria > Actinomycetota > Actinomycetes > Actinomycetales > Cellulomonadaceae > Cellulomonas_A. The sequence continues at coordinate 4,228 of JAYTSH010000527.1, forward strand.
GTCGGCCCGGACCACCGGGATCAGGTCGGTGTCCTCGCGCAGGTCCGCGGCGGAGATCCCGAGGATCGCCTGCTCGTCGGGCCGGTGCGGGAGGATGTGCTTGACGTAGCTCGTGACCGCCTCCTGCATCGGCACGTCGCGCCCCTGCTGCTGCGACAGGAACCAGCGGTGGTCGAGCAGCTCGTGGAACACCTGGGCGGGCTGGAGCTTGCCGCGCAGGTCACGCGGCACGGCCCGGACGGCGGGCTCGAACACCCCGGTGAGCCAGTCGTGGGCGACGAACGGCTCGTCCTCGTTCTGGCGGTCCGTGGCCGCCCGGAACGCGTCGAGGTCGTTGAGCAGGCGCCTGGCCTGGTTCTCCTGGACGTCGAGGCCAGTCAGGCGCATGAGCCGACGGGAGTGGTGGCCGGCGTCCACGACCTTCGGTTGGATCCGGACGGTTGTCCCGCCCACGTCCGTCGTGATGTCGAGCTCGCCGACGTCGAAGCCGAGGTCGTTGAGGCGCTCGATGCGCTTCTGGACGCGCCACGACTCGCCGCGACCGAATGACTCGGCATCGGTGAGCGCGGCCCACAGGTCGCAGTACCGCTCGACGAGCATCCCGCCGATCGCGATCGAGTCGGTGTCCTCGTCGAGGAACTCGCCGGCTTGCAGGTCCATGAGCTCGCCGATGATGTTGACCCGGGCGATCTCGAGGTCGTAGCTGCGCTGGCCATCGGTCAGTGAGTCGTGCAGGTCGCCCGTCTCGGCATCGACGAGGTACGCGGCGAACGTCTCGGCGTCACGACGGAACAGGGTGTTCGACAGGGACACGTCGCCCCAGTAGAAGCCGATGAGGTGCAGGCGCACGAGCAGCACCGCGAGCGCGTCGATCAGCCGCGTGGCAGTGTCGGGCTGCAGCGACTGGCTGAACAGCGCGCGGTACGGCAGCGAGAACTGCAGGTGCTCGGTGATGAGCACGGCCTCGAGCGGCTCGCCGTCCGGGTCCGTGCGGCCCGTGATGACACCCACGGGCTCGACGCTGGGGACGTCGATGCGGCTCAGGGCACGCAGCAGCTCGTACTCGCGGTAGGCGACCTCTTCGCCGATCTCCTTGACCGCGATGACGCGGCCGGACAGCCGGGCGAAGCGCACGATGTGGCGCGAGATGCCGCGCGGGAGGGCGGCCAGGTTCGCTGCAGGCCAGTCCTCGAGGGGGATGTGCCACGGCAGGTCGAGCAGGGCCGGGTCGGGCGCTGCCGTCGTGATCTGCAGCCGTTGTGAACGGGGACTCATGGGCGCGATCCTCTCATCGGGACCTGACAGCTGGGCGACACGTTCCACGCCGACGACACGGTCCACGCCACCACCACGGACAGCGGCAACGACGACGGGGCGAGCCCGGACAGTGCCGGAC
>JAYTSH010000528.1:0-3055 GCA_043745755.1 Cellulomonas sp.
GCCTCGAGCGTGCACGACGGCTGGGGCTTGGGCATCTTCGCGAGCTTGCCGTCGCGGCCCGGGGCCCAGACCTCGACCAGGCACTGGCGGCACGCGCCCACCGGAGCGAGCAGCGGGTGGTCGCAGAACCGCGGGATCGCGATTCCGAGCTGCTCGGCGGCCCGGATGACGAGCGTGCCCTTGGGCACCGCCATCTCGATGTCGTCGATCGAGAACGTCACCGCGGTCGCCGGGTCGAGCGGCGGGGCTACAGCCGCCGGCGGGGTCGCGAGGATCCCGGTCGAGGGCTTCGATGTGGTGGTCGTCATGCGTGTACCCCCGCGAGCTGCCCGGCGCCGCGGCGCGGGGTGTAGGTGAACAGCGAGCTTCGCTCCGGCGGGAAGAGCACGTCGGCGGGCGTGTGCGTGCCCGCCTCGAACTCGTCGCGGAAGTACTGGATCGCAGACGTGACCGGGCTCGTCGCGCCGTCGCCGAGCGCGCAGAACGCGCGACCGAGGATGTTGTCGCACAGGTCGAGCAGGGTGTCGATGTCCTGGCTCGTGCCCTTGCCCGCGACGAGGCGCTGGAGGATCTGGTCGAGCCAGAACGTGCCTTCGCGGCACGGCGTGCACTTGCCGCACGACTCGTGCTTGTAGAACGCGATCCAGCGCGCCACCGCCCGCACGACGGACGTGGTCTCGTCGAAGATCTGCAGCGCGCGCGTGCCGAGCATCGAGCCGGCCTTGGCGACCGACTCGTAGTCGAGCGGGACGTCGAGGTGCTCGGCCGTGAAGAGCGGGGTCGAGGACCCACCGGGCGTCCAGAACTTCAGCTCGTGACCCTCGCGGACGCCGCCGGCCATGTCGAGGAGCTCGCGGAGCGTGATGCCGAGCGGTGCCTCGTACTGGCCAGGGCGCGTGACGTGGCCCGAGAGGGAGAACAGCCCGTGGCCGGTCGAGCGCTCGGTCCCCATCGACGTGAACCAGTCCGCGCCGCCCTCGACGATGGCGGGCACCGACGCGATCGACTCGACGTTGTTGACCACCGTGGGCCGGGCGTACAGACCGGCGACCGCGGGGAACGGCGGCTTCAGGCGCGGCTGACCGCGCCGGCCCTCGAGCGAGTCGAGCAGCGCCGTCTCTTCGCCGCAGATGTACGCGCCAGCGCCGGCGTGCACCGTGATCTCGAGGTCGAAGCCGGTGCCGAGGATGTTCTCCCCGACATATCCGGCGGCCGTGGCCTCCGCGACCGCGTTGAGCAGGCGGCGGTACACGTGCAGGACCTCACCGCGCACGTAGATGAACGCGTGGTGGCAGCCGATCGCGTACGAAGTGATCACCGCGCCCTCGATGAGCTCCTGCGGGCTCGCGAGCATGAGCGGGACGTCCTTGCAGGTCCCCGGCTCCGACTCGTCCGCGTTGATGACGAGGTAGCGCGGGCCGCCGTCGGGCGCGGGCAGGAAGCCCCACTTCATGCCCGTCGGGAACCCCGCACCGCCGCGGCCGCGCAGGCCGGAATCCTTGACCGCGGTCACCACGTCGGCCGGCGCCATCGCGAGGGCAGCACGCAGCCCGCGGTAGCCGCCGTTCTTCAGGTAGGTCGCGAGCGTCCACGAACGCTCGGCGTCCCAGTGCTTGGTCAGCACCGGGGTCAGGGTGGTCGCCTCGGTCATCAGGAGCCCTTCACCGGGTCGGAGGGCTGCGCCTGGTATGAGGGCTGCGCCTGGTCTGAGGGCTGCGCCTGGTCAGCGGCCGGGAACGGCGGTGCCGTCCAGCCGCGCTCGCGGGCCAGCACCGTGCCGCGCATCGTCGCCTCGCCCGCACCCACACCCTCGTCGGCCCGGCCGTCGGGGAACCCGGCGAGGACCCGCGACATGGCCTTGAACGAGCAGACGCTCGCGGCACCCCGGGTCGGCGCGACCGCCTCGCCGGCCCGCAGCCGGTCGACGGTCTCGACCGCGCTCGCGGGGGTCTGGTTGTCGAAGAACTCCCAGTTGACCATCACGACCGGCGCGTAGTCGCAGGCCGCGTTGCACTCGACGCGCTCGAGCGTGATCGCGCCGTCCGGGGTCGTCTCGTCGTTGCCGACGCCGAGGTGGTCGGAGAGCTCCTCCCAGATCGCGTCGCCGCCCATGACCGCGCACAGCGTGTTGGTGCAGACCCCCACGGTGTACTCCCCGTTCGGGCGCCGCTTGTACTGCGTGTAGAACGTCGCCACGGCCGAGACCTCGGCGGTCGACAGGTCGAGCGTCTGCGCGCAGAACGCGATCCCGGCCGGGCTCACGTACCCGTCCTCGCTCTGCACGAGGTGCAGCAGCGGCAAGAGCGCCGATCGCGCCTCGGGGTAGCGCGCGACGACCTGCGTGGCATCGGCGTCCAGACGAGCGCGAGTGGCGGCGTCATAGGCGCTGCGGCGGACGGCAGCGCCCTCGGTCGACGGTGTGCTCTCGACGGACATCAGCGGTCCACCCCTCCCAGAACAGGGTCCAGCGACGCGACGGCGACCACGACATCGGCCAGGAGGCCCCCCTCGCTCATGACCGACACGGCCTGCAGGTTGTTGAACGACGGGTCACGGAAGTGTGCCCGGTACGGCTTGGTGCCACCGTCGGACACGAGGTGCACGCCCAGCTCGCCGCGGGGGGCCTCGACGCTCTGGAACACCTGGCCCGCGGGGACCCGGAAGCCCTCGGTGACGAGCTTGAAGTGGTGGATCAGGGCCTCCATCGAGGTGCCCATGATCTCCCGGATGTGGTCGAGCGAGTTGCCCATGCCGTCCGAGCCGATCGCGAGCTGCGCGGGCCACGCGATCTTCTTGTCGGCGACCATGACCGGACCTGGGCCCGACGCCTGGAGCCGGTCGAGCGTCTGCTCGACGAGGTGCATGGACTGGTAGATCTCCTCGATCCGGACGACCATCCGCCCCCAGGCGTCGCAGGTGTCGGCGACGGGGATCTCGAAGTCGTACGTCTCGTAGCCGCAGTACGGCTCGGCCTTGCGCACGTCGTAGGGCAGACCTGCGCACCGCAGCACCGGCCCGGTCATCCCGAGCGCCATGCAGCCCGACAGGTTGAGGT
>JAYTSH010000529.1:0-5599 GCA_043745755.1 Cellulomonas sp.
CAGCGCGACGTCCTGGCTGTGGATGGTCCCCACGCCGGTCAACGCCACGAGCGTGACGCCGTCCAGGAGCGCCCCGTACCGGCTCGGGTGGAATGTCGCGAGGTGGGCCAGCAGGTCGGCGAAGTGGTCGATCGTCGCGCCGGGAACGGTGCCCGCGGAGGCCCGGACGGCCTCGTCGGGCAGCCCGGGGGCATCCGTGACGACCGCCCGGTGCCGGTAGTCCTCGCCGTCGATGCGGAGCACCTCGAACCGTGCCGCGAGCGCCTGGATCTCCCGCAGGAACTCCTCGGCGGCGAACCTGCCCTCGCCGAGGGAGCCCGGCAGCGTGTTCGACGTCGCCGCGACGGCCACGCCTCGATCGGCGAGCTCACGCAGGAGGCGCGTGACGAGGACGGTGTCGCCGGGGTCGTCGAGCTCGAACTCGTCGATGCAGACGATCCGGTGCGAGGCGAGCGCCTCGACCGTCGGCAGGAATCCCAGCGCCCCGACCAGATTCGTGTACTCGACGAACGTGCCGTACGCCGCACCGGTGCCCAGGGCTGTTCCCGTGCCCGTGGCGTGCGCGAGGGCCGCGAGCAGGTGGGTCTTTCCGACGCCGAAGCCCCCGTCGAGGTAGACCGCGGGCGCCGCACGCCGACGCCGACGCCACCACCACGAACCGCGCTCCCCCGCGGCGACGTCGGCTGCCACCTCCCGCAACCGCGTGACGGCGTGCTGCTGACTGGGGTGGGCCCGGTCGGGACGGTAGGTGTCGAACGACGCGGTCGCGAACAGCCGGGGCGGGACGAGCTCGGCGAGCAGCCGGTCGACCGGGACGACCGGGTGGCGTGCGGTCAGCGAGGTCGCAGCCGGGTTCGCTGGGGTTGCCGGATCGGTCACGATCGCCCAGCCTACGTCGAGCCGATCGTGACCTCTTCTACCCCCAGGACGCTGCGTGGACTCGGGACCTTCGTCTCATCATGCGGATGGGTGGTTTCATCCCTCGGACGGGTGTGTCAGCCTGGGCATGTGCTGATGACCGTGGTCTCCGGGGGGTGTCTGCCCTGTGGCGACCCCGCGGTGAGCTGCATGCGCTGCTGCACGTGGGTCGACTGACCGCCCCACACCCGTCACCGGGCGCGCGGTCACCGTCATGGAGACCGCCGCTGGCGCCGTGACGTGACCGTGGGCCGATGTCCCCCGGAGGTAGCGCTGATGGCGCAGACCCGCATCGCACCACGTGCAGCCAGGAACGAAGGCCAGTGGGGCTTCGGCGACCGAGCGCCACTCAACGCCAACGAGGAGCTCAAGGCCGCCGACGACGGCCTCAACGTCCGCGCCCGCATCGAGACCGTGTACTCCCGGGACGGCTTCGCGTCGATCCCCGGCGAGGACCTGCGGGGCCGTCTGCGCTGGTGGGGCCTGTACACCCAGCGCCGACCCGGGATCGACGGCGGCCGGACCGCGACCCTGGAGCCGCACGAGCTCGACGACGAGTACTTCATGCTGCGGGTCCGCTGCGACGGCGGTCGGCTGACCCTGCGCCAGCTCCGAGTGATCGGTGAGATCTCGACCGAGCTGGCCCGCGGCACGGCCGACATCACCGACCGGCAGAACATCCAGCTGCACTGGGTCCGCATCGAAGACGTGCCGGAGATCTGGCGTCGGCTCGAGGCCGTCGGGCTGTCGACGCAAGAGGCGTGCGGCGACGTGCCGCGCGTCATCCTCGGCTCACCGGTCGCCGGAGTCGCCGCCGACGAGATCATCGACGGCACCCCCGCGATCGACGCGATCCACCGCCGGTACATCGGCGACCCCGCGTTCTCGAACCTGCCGCGCAAGTTCAAGACCGCGATCAGCGGTTCGCCGCACCACGACGTCGTGCACGAGATCAACGACGTGTCGTTCGTCGGTGTCGAGCACCCCGAGCTCGGCCCGGGGTTCGACCTGTGGGTCGGCGGGGCGCTGGCGGCCAACCCGATGCTCGCCGTCCGCCTCGGTGCCTGGGTCGCGCTCGAGGCGGTGCCCGACGTGTGGGCGGGCGTCATCGGCATCTTCCGCGACTACGGCTACCGGCGCCTGCGCAACCGTGCGCGACTGAAGTTCCTGGTCGCTGACTGGGGCGCCGCAGTGTTCCGCGACGTGCTCGAGCAGGAGTACCTGGGCCGGCGCCTCGACGACGGTCCCGAACCCCCCGCGCCGCCGCTCGGGCGTCGTGACCACGTGGGCGTGCACCCCCAGCGCGACGGCCGCTTCTACGTCGGTGCCGCGCCGACGGTCGGGCGGATCAGCGGGCCGATGCTCACGTCCCTCGTCGACCTCGCCGAGCGGGCCGGCAGCGACCGCGTCCGGCTCACGGTCGAGCAGAAGGTCGTCGTGCTCGACGTCGCGGCCGATCGGGTCGACGACTTGGTCGCCGGGCTCGAGCGGCTCGGCCTGCAGGTCACCGGCGCCTCGACGTTCCGGCGCGGCACGATGGCCTGCACGGGCTTGGAGTTCTGCAAGCTCGCGATCGTCGAGACCAAGGCCCGCGGCGCGGCCCTCGTCGACGAGCTCGAGCGGCGGCTCCCCACGTTCGAGCACCCGCTCACGATCAACCTCAACGGCTGCCCCAACTCGTGCGCCCGGATCCAGGTCGCCGACATCGGTCTCAAAGGTGTGCTGGCGGGCGGCGCCGAGGGCTTCCAGGTCCATCTCGGGGGCGCGCTCGGCATCGAGGGCAGTCTCGGCCGGACGGTGCGCGGACTTCGGATCGCCGCACAGGACCTTCCCGAGTACGTCGAGCGGGTCGCGACGCGGTTCGAGGCCCAGCGCGACAGCGACGAGGCGTTCGCGCAGTGGGCGCTGCGCGCGGACGAGTCGGAGCTCCGGTGAGCGCCGCGGATGTCACCAGCTCCGGTGAGCGTGTCACGGCGTACTACTGCCCGTACTGCGCCGGCGAGGACCTGCGCCCCGCGGGCGAGCGCCACGGGGAGTGGGACTGCCGCGCGTGCACCCGCGTGTTCGCGGTCCGGTTCATCGGCCTGGCGGCGCGCTCGTGAGCGCGCGCCTGGCCGACGAGGCCGCGCTGCGCTCGATCGTCGCCGCTCAGGCGCCCGCGCTCTCGGCCGCGCACCCGTTCGACGTGCTGGCCTGGGCCGGTGAGGCCTTCGGGCCGCGGCTCGTCGTGGCGTCGTCGATGGGCGACGAGGTCCTCGTGCACATGGCCGGGCGGGCGGTCCCGGGCGTCGACGTGATGTTCCTCGACACCGGGTACCACTTCGCAGAGACGATCGGCACGCGGGACGCGTACGCCGAGACGACCGACATCACGCTGCGCACCATCCTGCCGATGCGCACGGTCGCGGAGCAGGACGCCGAGCACGGGCCCCGGCTCCACGACCGGGACCCGAACCTGTGCTGTGCGCTGCGCAAGGTCGAGCCGCTCGAGCGCGGACTCGCGCCGTACCGCGCCTGGGTCACGGGCATGCGCCGCGAGGATGCCCCGACGCGCACGGACATCGCCGTCGTCGGCTGGGACGACAAGCGCGGCAAGGTGAAGCTCAACCCGCTCGCGGCGTGGACGCAGGACGACGTCGACGCCTACGTCGCCGAGCACGGTGTCCTGCTCAACCCCCTGCGCCAGCTCGGGTACACGTCGATCGGGTGCGCGCCGTGCAGCCGCGCCGTCGCACCGGGCGAGGGCCCCCGGGCCGGGCGCTGGGCCGGACAGGACAAGACGGAATGCGGGTTGCACACATGACGACAGGGATCACCGTGACCGAAGCCCGCGCCGCCACGGCGCCCGGCAGGCTCACCCAGCTTCAGGCGCTCGAGGCCGAGGCCATCCACATCTTCCGGGAGGTTGCCGGCGAGTTCGAGCGCCCGGTAGTGCTCTTCAGCGGCGGCAAGGACTCCGTCGTCATGCTCCATCTCGCGCGGAAGGCGTTCTGGCCGGCACCGGTCCCGTTCACGCTGCTGCACGTCGACACGGGCCACAACTTTCCCGAGGTGATCGACTTCCGCGATGCCGTCGTGGCTCAGCACCGGCTGCGGCTCGTCGTCGCGAGCGTGCAGGACGCGATCGACGCGGGAGCCGTCCGCGAGCGCCCCGATGGCTCGCGCAACGCTCTGCAGACATTCCCCCTGCTCGACGCGATCACCACCCACCGTCTCGACGCGGTGTTCGGCGGCGGGCGGCGCGACGAGGAGAAGGCGCGCGCCAAGGAGCGTGTGTTCTCCCTGCGGGACGAGCTGGGCCAGTGGGACCCGCGACGCCAGCGCCCCGAGCTGTGGGACCTGTACAACGGTCGGCACGGCCCCGGCGAGCACGTCCGGGTGTTCCCGCTGTCGAACTGGACCGAGCTCGACGTCTGGCGCTACATCGAGCGGGAGGGCATCGACCTGCCGACGATCTACTACGCGCACGAGCGTCCCGTGTTCCTGCGCGACGGGATGTGGCTCGCACCCGGCGACTGGGGCGGACCCCGCGGGACCGAGACCGTCGAGCGGCGCACCGTGCGGTACCGGACGGTCGGCGACATGAGCTGCACGGGCGCCGTCGAGTCCAGGGCCCTGACCGTCGACGAGGTCATCGTCGAGGTCGCAGCGAGCCGGCTCACCGAACGCGGGGCGACCCGGGCCGACGACCGCGCGTCGGAGGCTGCCATGGAGGATCGCAAGCGTGAGGGGTACTTCTGATGGGCACGACGCAGCACCACGAACGCGACCTGCTCCGGCTGGCCACTGCCGGATCGGTCGACGACGGCAAGAGCACGCTCATCGGCCGGCTCCTCTACGACACCAAGTCGGTGCTCGCCGACCAGCTCGCCGCGGTCGAGCGCGCCAGCGTCGCCCGCGGTGGAGCGGTCGTCGATCTCGCGCTGCTCACCGACGGGCTGCGGGCCGAGCGCGAGCAGGGCATCACGATCGACGTCGCGTACCGCTACTTCTCCACAGCGAATCGCGCATTCGTGCTTGCTGACACACCAGGTCACGTGCAGTACACGCGCAACATGGTGACCGGGGCGTCGACCGCGGAGCTGGCGATCGTGCTGGTGGACGCTCGCAAGGGGGTCCTCGAGCAGACCCGTCGTCATGCGGCGATCACCGCGCTGCTGCGCGTCCCGCACATCGTCCTCGCCGTCAACAAGATGGACCTCGTCGGCTTCGACGAGGCGACGTTCCGGGCCATCGCCGCGGACTTCGCTCGGTACGCGGCGGGCCTGGGTGTGCGCGACGTCCAGGCCATCCCGTTGTCGGCGCTCGAGGGCGACAACGTCGTCGACGCGTCGACCCGCACGCCGTGGTACGACGGCCCGACGCTCCTGGCGCACCTCGAGGACGTCCCGGTCGACCGCGACCCGACGACTGAGGTGTTCCGGTTTCCGGTGCAGGTCGTCATCCGGCCCCGGACGGCGGAGCACCCCGACTACCGCGGGTACGCCGGTCGCGTGGCGTCCGGGGTCGTCCATGTCGGCGACGAGGTCGTCGTGCTCCCTGCGGGTGGCCGCACGCGCGTCGTCGGCATCGACACCGCCGACGGAGAGCTCCCGCAGGCGTTCGCGCCGCAGTCCGTGACGCTCCGGCTCGCGGACGACCTCGACGTGTCCCGGGGCGACGTGCTCGCGCCGGCAGACAC
>JAYTSH010000530.1:0-6172 GCA_043745755.1 Cellulomonas sp.
CGTGCGGCCGCGAGCACCGCGTCCTCGTCGACGCGCGAGACCACGACGATCGCGTCGATGCCGGCGGACTGCAGCGTCGCGAGGCGGGCGGGGGAGGCAGAGGCGAGGACGAGTCGGGTCACGGCGAGCGAGCCTACCGAGGCCGGGGACGTTGGGCCCTCGACCCGCGGACCCGTTCTGGGCGATGATTCGGTGGTACGTGCGTCCGCGCCGCCGCCCCGGCCGACCCCGAGCTGACATCAGCACCCGACCTGAGGACCGAACAGCGATGATCGACGTGAGCGATGTGAGCGGCGCGGAGGCACTGCCGGAGTCGAGAAGCCGGTTCCACGAGCTCCGCCAGTCCCGGCGCTGGATCTTCGGCACGATGCTCTTCTCAGCGCTCATCAGCCTGACGGCGTCGTTCGCGCTGTCGGTCGACGCGATCGCCCTGGCGCGGGACCCCGGCGCGACGCTGGCGTGCAACATCAACTCGGTCATCAGCTGCGGAGCCGTCGGCCTGTCGTGGCAGGCGAGCCTGCTCGGCTTTCCCAACGCATTCCTCGGGCTGATCGCGGAGCCGGTCGTGATCACGATCGCGGTCGCGAGCCTCGGCGGCGCACGGTTCCCCCGCTGGTTCATGATGTCGGCGCAGGTCGTCTACACGATCGGCGTGCTGTTCGCGTACTGGCTCTTCCAGCAGTCCCTCATGGTCATCCACGCGCTGTGCCCATGGTGCCTGCTCGTGACGCTGTCGACGACCCTCGTGTTCTCGACCCTTACGCACTTCAACATCCGCGAGGGCAACCTGTGGATGCCCCAGCGGATCGAGCGGTCCGTCCGGGAGTTCGTCGATGCCGACAACGACCTGTTCGTCGTCGCTGCGGTGCTCATCGTGCTCGTCGCGCTGATCCTGCTGAAGTACGGCGCAGCCGTCTTCGGCTGACGGTCACGGCCGGGCCAGCTGCTGGCCGGGCCTACCCCCGGTGGGTCAGGCGAGAGCCGAGCGCAGGACGTCCAGCGGGAGCGAACCCAGGTTGAGCGCCCGTGCGTGGAAGTCCCGGAGGTCGAACGCCTCGCCGCGGGCGCGTGTCGCGGCAGCCGCGTCGTCGCGCGCCTGCTCCCACAGCCGCTGGCCGATCTTGTACGAGGGCGCCTGTCCGGGCCACCCGAGGTACCGGTGCAGCTCGAAGCGCACGAATGCCTCGGGCATGTTGACGTTGGCGCGCAGGAACTCCCACGCCTTGTCCGCGTCCCACGTCCCGCCGCCCCAGCGCTCGGGCGCCTGCAGGCCGAGGTGCACGCCGAGGTCGAGGACGACCCGAGCTGCGCGCATGCGCTGCCCGTCGAGCATCCCGAGCCGGTCGCCGGGGCTGTCGAGGAACCCGAGGTCGGCCATGAGCCTCTCCGCGTAGAGCGCCCAGCCCTCGCCGTGCCCCGAGGTCCAGCTCGAGAGCCGGCGCCACGTGTTGAGGGTGTCGCGCTCGTGGACGGCCTGCCCGACCTGCAGGTGGTGGCCCGGGACGCCCTCGTGGTAGACGGTCGTCTTCTCGCGCCATGTGTTGAACGTGGTGACCGACGGCGGCACGGACCACCACATGCGGCCGGGCCGGCTGAAGTCGTCGCTCGGGCCGGTGTAGTAGATGCCGCCGTTGTGCGTCGGCGCGATGAGGCACTCGAGGGTCTGCACGGGGACGGGGATGTCGAAGTGCGTACCGTTGAGGGCGGCGATCGCCGCGTCTGAGGTCTCCTGCATCCACGCCCGCAGCTCGGCCGTGCCGTGCAGGGTGAGCGTCGGGTCGGCGTCGAGCACCGCGACGGCCTGGCCGACCGTAGCCCCCGGACCGGCGATCTGCTCGGCGACCCGTTCCTGCTCGTCGACCACGCGCGCGAGCTCCTCGAGCCCCCACTGGTAGGTCTCCTCGAGATCGACCGTCGCGCCGAGGAAGTAGCGGGACCACAGCGTGTAGCGCTCACGGCCTGCGGCGTCGGCCTCGGGGGCCTGCGGGGCCAGCTCGTCGCGCAGGAACGCGGCGAGCGTCGCGTAGGCGCCGCGCGCCGCAGTCGCGCCCCGCTCGAGCTCGGCGCGCACGAGCGAGCATGCGGACGAGTCGTCGAGCACGACGTCCGCGGCCGGGCCGTGCACGAACGACGTGAAGAACGAGGTCGTGGGGTCGGCGAGATCGCCTGCCTGAGCGATCGCGTCCGCGACCTGGCGGATCGCGGCGACGCGTCCGCGCGACGCGGATTCGCGGAGCGACTCGACGTACCCGTCCATGGCGCCCGGGAGGGCATAGAGACGCGCGGCGATGTTCTCCCAGCCGTCGATCGACCCCGTGGGCATGAGGTCGAACACGTCGCGCAGGCCCTGGACGGGTGAGGCGATGTTGTTGAGGCTGGCGAGCAGCTCGCCGGCGGCATGGAGCTCGAGCTCGAGCCCGAGGCGCTCCTGCATCGCAGCCAGAGTGACCTCGTCGGTGACATCGCTCGGGGCGTGCGCGTCGAGTGCGACCAGCGTGCCGCGTGCCGCGTCGGCGCGGGCCGCGTGGCCCGCCGGTGACAGGTCGGTCATCTCGTGGTCGTGACCCGCGATCCCCATGGCGGTCGCCGCGAGCGGGTCGAGCGCCGCCGAGGTGGCGACGTAGGCGTCGGCGATCGCGTCGATCGGAGAAGCGTCGCGGTGCCGTGTCGCGGCCGGTCCTGAGGTGATCGTGGTCATTGCTTGACCATATCGTCACGCCGTGCGACCCACCCTCACCTCGACTTGTCGGTACAGCTCGGCCTACAGCCCGCCGAGCGCCACGAGCTCGTCGTGCGAGCCGGACTCCCGGACGAGCGTGTCCCACGCGGGCGAGCCGATGCCGCCCGTGACGGCCGCCGGGACCTGCCCGACGACGATGCTCGTGGCGACGACGAACGCCACCGGCAGGAGCCCGAGCACGAGATTGAGCATGATCAGCGTGGCGACCAGGGCGGGCCCGCTGTGGGCAGCAGCCGGAGGATCGAGATCCGGGGCGCGACGGCTGCGGTGTACCAGGTGCGGACCACGACGTGAGGTCAGCGGTCGTCCGTCAGCCGCGCAGGCTCCAGCGCCAGGCGTCCGGTCCCGGCGCGGCCCTCACCGGGTCGCCCCGCATCGCACGGGCCTGGTCGCGCCACATCGAACGCGTCGCGGGCTCGTCGCTGTCATCGGACCGGGCCGACGCGGCGGCTAGCCCGGCGACGAGCGCTGCGAGCTCGATGTCGTCGGGCGCGCCGCGCACCACCCGGACGCTCGCGCGGCCGTGCGCGGCGGGCTCGGGTTCGTTCACTCGATGTCGTCCTCTTCGTCGTCCGGCTCGAACTCGACCGGCACACCGCGCGACGCGCCCCACTCGGTCACGTCGAAACCGCGTTCGGTGAGACGGCGGGCGATCTCGGCGCCGCCGTCGTCGACGATGCCGAGCACCGAGTCCATCGACAGGTCCGAGGTGCCCGTGGGCGGCCCGACGACGAAGCCCAGGTGGAACGTGTCGAGCTCCTCATCCTGCGGGGGCAGGTCCGCGTCGGCCTCGGTGCCGTCGTCCCACGTCATGCCGGTCAGGTCCGAGTGCAGGCCGAGCCTGTCGTGCAGCACGTCGTACAGCTCGGCGTTGAGGTTCGACACGCGTGACTCGAGCGCGAGGATGCGGGGGTCCTCGTCGGCCTCGTGCGCGCCGAACTCGGCCCGCACGCCGACGGCGGCATCGATGTACTCGTGCAGGCTCGCGGACAGCGCATCCACGACCCTGTGCAGGTCGCTCGGGTCGACCCCGTGCAGGGGCTCGGCGCCGTGCGCCGGGTCGTCCCCGTGCTCGCCGTGCTGGTCGTGGTCGCTCATGATGTCCTCACTCGTCGAGTCTGCCTCACAGAGGGATGTTCCCGTGCTTACGGGGCACCGTCGTGGCACGCTTCGTGCGCAGCAGGCGCAGCGCCCGGACGATCTCCCCGCGCGTGCGCGACGGCGCGATGACGGCGTCGACGTACCCCCGCTCGGCGGCGTCCCACGGGTTGACGATGGTGTCCTCGTACTCGGCCGTGAGCCGCGCCCGCTCCGCGTCCTCGTCGCCGCCCGCGTCGGCGACCGCCTTGAGCGCGCCGCGCTGCAAGATGTTCACCGCGCCGCCGGCCCCCATGACCGCGATCTGTGCGGTCGGCCAGGCGAGGTTCACGTCGGCGCCGAGCTGCTTGGAGCCCATCACGATGTACGCGCCGCCGTAGGCCTTGCGCGTGATGACGGTGACGAGCGGGACCGTCGCCTCCGCATACGCGTAGATGAGCTTCGCTCCGCGCCGGATGATGCCGTTCCACTCCTGGTCGGTGCCTGGCAGGAACCCGGGCACGTCGACGAACGTGAGGACGGGGAGGTTGAACGCGTCGCACGTCCGCACGAACCGCGCGGCCTTCTCCGCTGCGTTGATGTCCAGGGTCCCGGCCATCGCGAGCGGCTGGTTGGCCACGATGCCGACGGGGTGACCTTCGACGTGCCCGAACCCGATCAGGATGTTCTGGGCGTACAGGGGCTGCACCTCGAGGAGCACGCCCTCGTCGAGCACGTGCTCGACGACGGTGCGCATGTCGTACGGCTGGGAGTCGGAGTCCGGCACGAGCGTGTCGAGCTCTTCGTCCTCGGCCGTCACGCCGAGGTCCGACTCGTGCGCGTACGTCGGGGGGTCGGTGAGGTTGTTCGCGGGCAGGTAGGACAGCAACGAGCGCACGTAGTCGAGCGCGTCGTTCTCGTCGGCCGCGAGGTAGTGCGCGACGCCCGACTTCGTGTTGTGCGTCGTGGCGCCGCCGAGCTCCTCGAAGCCGACGTCCTCGCCGGTGACGGTGCGGATCACGTCGGGGCCGGTGATGAACATGTTGGAGGTGCCGTCAGCCATGACGATGAAGTCCGTCAGGGCGGGGGAGTACACCGCGCCGCCGGCCGACGGCCCGAGGATGAGGCTGATCTGCGGGATGACGCCCGACGCCGCGACGTTGCGCCGGAAGATCTCGGCGAACTGAGTGAGGCCGGCGACACCCTCCTGGATGCGCGCGCCGCCGCCGTCGCTGATCCCGACGAGCGGGACCCCCATGCGCAGGGCGAGGTCCATGACCTTGGTGATCTTCTGGCCGTGCACCTCGCCGACGCTCCCGCCGAACACCGTGAAGTCCTGCGAGTAGATCGCGACGGGCCGGCCGTCGACGGTCCCGTGCCCGACGACGACGCCGTCGCCCGCGATCCGCTTCGCCTCGAGCCCGAAATTGGTCGAGCGGTGCTTGACGAACGCGTCGAGCTCGGTGAAGGAGTCCGGGTCGAGGAGCGCGTCGATCCGCTCCCGGGCGGTCTTCTTGCCGCGCGCGTGCTGCTTGACGGCAGCTGCTGCTTCCGCGGTCGCCGCGGCGGCCTCGTGGCGCGTCGCGAGGTCGGCGAGCTTGTCGGCGGTCGTGCTGAGCCGAGGGCTCGGGTCTGCAGCGGGGGAGGCGGCCGGGGGGGCAGCCGGGTCTGCAGCGGGGGTCGGGTCGGTCACCCTCCGAGGCTAGACGTCCGGACCGCCGGACAGGATGCTGACGGACGACCGTGTCGGGGCAGCGGGGTCGTCGGATCCCGACAAACCACCGCCCACGCCTCCACACGCGTGGAGTCTCGACCCGGTCCGCGCGAGGATGGTGTCATGAGCGAGCGCGCGGTGACCGGTGGGCATGGCGGGGATCTGGCCGACGCGCGTCGGCCCTTGCGAGCGTCGGTCGTGAGGTCCCTGCTCCTGGCGCCCGCGGGGCCGCTCGCACGCGTCGAGGTTCTCGACCGCGTCGGGTCGACGAACCGCGAGCTCATCGAACGGCTGCACGCCGAACCGAACGCCTGGCCCTCGCCGAGCATGCTCGTCGCGGACCACCAGGACGACGGCCAGGGTCGCGCAGGTCGGACGTGGCAGACGCCGCCGCGCGCTGCCCTGACCGTGTCGTTCGCGCTGCAACCCGACGGGCCGATCTCGTCGTTCGGCTGGATCCCGCTGCTCGCCGGCCTCGGCACCGTGACCGCGCTCCGCGCCACCGCGGGCGTGCCGGCGTCGCTCAAGTGGCCCAACGACCTCATGGTCTCTGCCCCGGACGGCGCCGACCTGGACGGGTGGGGCCGCGTGCGCAAGATGGGCGGGATCCTCAGCGAGCTCGTCGAGACGTCCGCGGGTCG
>JAYTSH010000531.1:0-3435 GCA_043745755.1 Cellulomonas sp.
GGCGGGGGGCGTCCCGGGCGGCGGGGCCCCCCACGCCACGCGGCGTTCCGACGGCACACGCGGCCATCGTCAGGCAGGATGGGCGGCGGCAGTCGATGAGAGGACTCTGGGATGAGCGAGACAGTGGACGACGGCGAGCTCTCGAGGTTCTGGGCCGCAGCCCAGGGCCATGAGGGTCTGGGCAGCTTCGACGTCGTGATGGGGGAGACCCCGTCGGGCGCCGTACCACCGCCGGCGTGGTCCTTCGGCGACTCGCCGCAGCTGGCCGACGAGCTGCTTGCGTGCGTGCTGAGCGGGGCCAAGACTGCGGCCTCGACCGCACTGTGGGAGTTCGAGGCGGGCGGCGAGGCGCTGCCGAAGGTGGGCAGCGCGGCGATCCTGCTCGACGGCGGGGGACATCCGCGGGCGTTCATCCGCACGACTTCGGTGCGGGTCGTGCCGTTCGGTGAGGTCGACGAGAAGTTTGCTGCGGCCGAGCTGGAGGGTGACGGCTCGCTCGCGGCCTGGCGGAGCAGTCGTGAGCCGTACTTCCGGCGGCGAGCCACGGACGACGGCGGTCAGCCGTTCAGCGAGGACCTGCCCGTGGTGCTGGAGGAGTTCGAGCTGCGCTATCCGGATCTGTCCACTCGCTGAGATACTCGTCCCGACCCTTGGGACGAGCAGTAGCCTTCCGGCATGGTCGAGAACAGCGCAGCCCGTGACATCCGACTCGCCGTGGTCGCGGGTGACGGTATCGGCACCGAGGTCGTCGAGCAGGGTCTGCGGGTCCTCGAGGCCGCTCTCGGCGATACCGGCGTCCGCGTGCTCCCGACCGAGTTCGACCTCGGGGCGCGCCGGTGGCACGCGACGGGGGAGACCCTCACAGACACCGATCTCGACGCGATCCGCACGCACGACGTGATCCTCCTCGGCGCCATCGGCGACCCGGGTGTGCCGTCGGGCGTCCTCGAGCGCGGGCTGCTCCTGAAGCTGCGGTTCGCGCTCGACCAGTACGTCAACCTCCGCCCGAGCCGGCTGTACCCGGGTGTGACGTCCCCGCTCGCCCAGCCTGGGGAGATTGACTTCGTCGTTGTCCGCGAGGGCACCGAGGGCCCGTACGTGGGTAACGGCGGCTCCATCCGCACCGGCACCCCGCACGAGGTCGCCAACGAGGTCAGCGTCAACACGGCGTTCGGCGTCGAGCGCGTCGTGCGGGACGCGTTCGCTCGCGCGGCGGCCCGCCCGCGCAAGAAGCTCACGCTCGTGCACAAGCACAACGTGCTGGTGTACGCCGGTCACCTGTGGCGCCGCACGGTCGACGCGGTGAACGCCGAGTTCCCCGACGTGACCGTCGACTACCTGCACGTGGACGCAGCGACGATCTTCATGGTGACCAACCCGTCGCGCTTCGACGTGATCGTCACCGACAACCTGTTCGGCGACATCATCACCGACCTCGCTGCGGCGATCACGGGTGGCATCGGTCTCGCTGCCTCGGCCAACATCAACCCGGACCGCTCCGCACCGAGCATGTTCGAGCCCGTGCACGGCTCGGCCCCGGACATCGCCGGGCAGGGCAAGGCCGACCCGACGGCGACGGTGCTCTCCGTCGCCATGCTGCTCGACCACCTGGGCCTGCCCGAGGCTGCTGCCAAGGTCGAGGCTGCGGTCGCAGCCGACCTCGTGGAGCGCGGTGCCGGAACGGCCCGAGTACGGTCGACGGCCGAGGTGGGCACCGACCTGGCGGCACGCGTCGCCGGCTGACGCCTCACTGCTGGGCCGTCCTCACCGGTAACGTCAGCATCCGCACCTGGTGAAAGGCCTCCGATCATGAGCACGACATCCACACCCGCGACATCGACCTTCGAGATCCGCCGCAGCGACACCCCCGTCCCGTCCGCCGAGCGCGCCGAGGCCATGGCAGCACCGACGTTCGGCACGGTCTTCACCGACCACATGGCGCGCGCGTCGTGGTCCCTGGCCGACGGCTGGCACGACCGCCGCGTCGACAAGTACGGGCCGTTGCTGCTCGATCCGGCGACCGCCGTGCTGCACTACGCGCAGGAGATCTTCGAGGGGCTCAAGGCGTATCGCCACACCGACGGTTCCGTCTGGACGTTCCGTCCGTCGGCCAACGCCGCACGGTTCGCACGCTCCGCACACCGGCTGGCGCTGCCTGAGCTCACCGAAGCGGACTTCCTGGGTGCCATCACGGCGCTCGTGGCGACCGACGTCGACTGGGTCCCGTCGGGCGAGGAGACGAGCCTGTACCTGCGCCCGTTCATGTACGGGTCCGAGCGGTTCCTCGGGGTGCGGCCCTCGCTCGAGGCCGAGTTCCTCGTCATCGCCTCGCCGGTCGGCCCGTACTTCGCGCACGGCGTGCAGCCCGTGTCGATCTGGGTCGCGCAGGACTACCACCGCGTGGGCGCCGGCGGAACGGGTGCGGCCAAGTGCGGGGGGAACTACGCGGCGAGCCTGCTGCCTCAGCAGGAGGCCCACGGGCACGGCTGCGAGCAGGTGTGCTTCCTCGACGCCGCGACGAACTCGGTCCTCGAGGAGCTCGGCGGGATGAACGTGTTCCTTGTGCACGCCGACGGCAGCGTCTCGACGCCCGAGCTGACCGGGTCCATCCTCGAGGGCGTGACGCGCTCGTCGGTCGTCCAGCTGCTCACCGACGCGGGCCGCGAGGTGTCCGAGCGTCGGATCACGCTCGCGGAGCTGCTGGCCGGAGTCGCTGACGGCTCGGTCGCCGAGGTGTTCGCGTGCGGGACTGCCGCGGTCATCACACCGATCGGACGCCTCGCTGGTGAGGGCTTCGACACGACGGTCGCGGACGGCGCCGCGGGAGACGTCACGATGCGGGTGCGCGCCGAGCTGACCGACATCCAGTACGGCCGGGCGACCGACCGGCACGGGTGGCTCCGCCGCCTCGTCTGAGGGCTCGAGCACCTTCCCGCCACGCCTGCCGCGCGGCCCGTGGACCTGCGTGCAGGCCGCTGCGGGCCGTGTGGCATGATGTGGCCTGTGACACACCTTCACTCGCTCCACCTCATGATCGAGTAGCGCGCCTGCACATCGCAGACGCGCAGACCTCCCGCACCCCCGGGGGGTCTTTTTGTTGTCGGGCACAACCCCCGCCCGCCAACGACGTCGTCCCCGCACAGACCTGCCCGCCGGCACCACCCCCCGCCGGTACGGAGGTCGCCGCGGAACCAGGACGGCGAACGGCCCAGCACCGCCCCCGGAAAAGAGCGCCCACGTGACCAGCCAGAACGCCCGTCCCTTCCACGTGTACGACACGACGCTGCGCGACGGCGCCCAGCAGGAGGGCATGAACCTGTCCGTCGGGGACAAGCTCGCGATCGCGCCGCTGCTCGACGAGGTCGGGGTCGGGTTCATCGAGGGCGGCTGGCCGGGTGCGATCCCGAAGGACACCGAGTTCTTCGCCCGGGCGGC
>JAYTSH010000532.1:0-2658 GCA_043745755.1 Cellulomonas sp.
TCGGCACCGACTTCACCGCGTGCACGATGGTCCCGACAACCTCCGACGGAACCCCGCTGAGCGAGCTGCCGCAGTTCGCGGACCGCCCGCACGCCTACGTCAAGCTCTGGAAGCACCACGCCGCGCAGGGTCAGGCCGACCGCATCAACGACCTCGCCCACGAGCGTCAGGAGCCGTGGATCAACCGCTACGGCGGGCTCATCTCCTCCGAGTGGGAGTTCGCGAAGGGCCTGCAGCTCCTCGAGGAGGACCGCGAGGTCTACGACGCGACCGAGCACTGGGTGGAGGCCGCCGACTGGATCGTCTGGCAGCTCTCGGGCCAGTACGTCCGCAACGCCTGCACGGCCGGGTACAAGGGCATCTACCAGGACGGGGCCTACCCGAGCGAGGAGTTCCTCGCGGCGCTCAACCCCGACTTCGCGGGCTTCGTCGCGGACAAGCTCGCCCACGACATCGGCAGCCTCGGCGCCGCCGCGGGCACACTGACTGCCCAAGCCGCCGGCTGGACGGGGCTGCCCGAGGGCATCGCGGTCGCGGTCGGCAACGTCGACGCACACGTCACGGCCCCCGCGGCGGGCGCCGTCGAGCCCGGCCAGATGACCGCGATCATGGGCACCTCGACGTGCCACGTGATGAACGGCCGGTCGCTCCACGAGGTCCCCGGCATGTGCGGCGCGGTCGACGGCGGCATCGTCGACGGCCTGTGGGGCTACGAGGCCGGGCAGTCCGGCGTCGGTGACATCTTCGGGTGGTTCGTCGACACGTCGGTGCCCCCGGCCTACGTCGACGCGGCGGCCGCACGCGGGATCTCGGTGCACGAGCACCTGACCGAGCTCGCCGCCCGTCAGCAGATCGGTGCGCACGGGCTCGTCGCGCTCGACTGGCACTCGGGCAACCGCTCGGTGCTTGTCGACCACGAGCTGTCGGGGGTCGTCGTCGGGCAGACGCTCGCGACCACTCCAGAAGACCAGTACCGCGCGCTCCTCGAGGCGACCGCGTTCGGCACGCGGACCATCGTCGAGGCGTTCAACTCCTCGGGCGTCCCGGTCACCGAGCTCGTCGTGGCTGGCGGCCTGCTCAAGAACGCCCTGCTCATGCAGATCTACGCCGACGTGACGCGACTGCCGCTGTCCACGATCGCGTCCGACCAGGGCCCGGCGCTCGGCTCCGCGATCCACGCGGCCGTCGCGGCCGGCGCGTACCCCGACGTGCGCGCCGCCGCCCAGGTCATGGGTCGGCGCACCGTCGCGGCCTACACCCCGATCGAGGCGAACTCGGTCCGCTACGACGCGATCTTCGCCGAGTACACGCTCCTGCACGACTACTTCGGCCGAGGCACGAACGACGTCATGCACCGCCTGCGCGCCCTCCGCCGCGCGGCAACGTCCGCCGAGACTGCACGCTCCGCCGAGACTGCACGCTCCGCCGAGACTGCACGCTCCGCCGAGACTGCACACTCCGCCGAGACTGCACAGATGGCTGGTTCCGAGGCCGCCGAGACAGCCTTTGGCGCAGTCTCGGCCGAGGACCGGGTGTGAGCGCGGGGACCGGGCTTGCCGGGTATCCGGTCGCGGTTCGGGCGGAGGTTGAGCGGGTCCGGGAGGTCGTGGCGCGGCTGCATGGCGAGCTGCCTCGGTGGGGGCTCGTCGTGTGGACCGCGGGCAACGTGTCGCAGCGCGTGAGCGTCCCGGGCTCGCCCGACCTGTTCGTGATCAAGCCCTCGGGCGTGACCTACGACGAGCTCACCGCGGAGTCGATGGTCGTCTGCGACCTGGACGGGAACCTCGTCGAGGGCACGCGCGCACCGTCGTCGGACACCGCGGCGCACGCCTACGTCTACCGGAACATGCCCGCGGTGGGCGGCGTCGTGCACACGCACTCCACGTATGCGACCGCGTGGGCCGCGCGCGGCGAGCCCGTGCCGTGCGTGCTGACGATGATGGCCGACGAGTTCGGCGGCCCGGTGCCCATCGGCCCGTTCGCGCTCATCGGCGACGACTCGATCGGCCGCGGCATCGTCGAGACGCTGCGGGACTCCCGGAGCCCGGCCGTGCTCATGGCCAACCACGGCCCCTTCACGATCGGCAAGGACGCCAAGGCCGCGGTCAAGGCGGCCGTCATGGTCGAGGAGGTCGCGCGAACCGTGCACATCTCCCGCCAGCTCGGCGAGCCGCTGCCGATCCCGCAGGGGGACATCGACGCGCTGTACGACCGCTACCAGAACGTCTACGGGCAGGCCGGCACCGCAGTGAGCAGCACACCACCGAGCGCCGGCGACGCCGACGCAGATCAGGAGAACGCGCGATGAGCAAGCCGTACGCCGACCGCGAGGTCTGGTTCCTCACCGGCAGCCAGGGCCTCTACGGCGAGGACACGCTGCGCCAGGTCGCCGAGCAGTCCCAGGAGATCGCGCGCGCACTCGACGCGTCGGGCGACGTCCCGGTCACGATCGTGTGGAAGCCCGTCCTGACGGACTCGGGGGCCATCCGCCGTGCGGCGCTCGACGCGAACGCCGACGACGCCGTCATCGGCGTCATCGCCTGGATGCACACGTTCTCGCCCGCGAAGATGTGGATCGCCGGCCTCGACGCGCTGCGGACGCCGCTGCTGCACCTGCACACGCAGGCCAACGTCGAGCTGCCGTGGTCGACGATCGAC
>JAYTSH010000533.1:0-2983 GCA_043745755.1 Cellulomonas sp.
GCGTCAGCGCGTACGCCTTCATCACCGTGCCCGCGCTCGGCTTCTTCCCGCCGACGAACCGACCCAAGGCACCCGAGCTGCGGGTCGCGTCCGGTCAGCAGCTGGTGATCCGGCTCGACGAGCAGGTCCAAGTCGCACCCGGTCGCACCGCGAGCCTCGCCGACCCGCTCGCCGTGACGGCGACGAAGGCCGACGGCACCGCGCTCGTGCGGGACGCGTCGACCCTCATCTATACGTCTGCGCCCGGCTACGCCGGCCCGGCGTCGATCACCGTGCCGGTCACGGACCGCACCGGGCCCGGCGACACGACGGGACGGACGTCGTTGCTCACCCTGCCGATCGCCGTCTACGCGGTCGACGACCACCCGCCGACGTTCGGCCCCGCGGTCGTCGATCTCGCGCCGGGAGAGGCAGCCGTCAGCGTCGACCTGCACGCGTTCACCACCGGGCCGGAGGGCGCGACCGCGAGCACGGAGTACGACAGCTACCGGCTCACGTCGGCGGTACCGCCGGGGTTCACCGCGACGCTCACGGGCAGTGTGCTCGTCGTCAGCGCCGCGCGGACGACCGCCAAGGGCACCGTCGGGCCTCTCCAGCTGACCCTCGGCTACGGCCGCGCGGGGTCGATGGATGCCGAGGTCGACCTGCACGTCATCGCGAGCACGCGGCCCACGGCGCGCGTCGTCGATCGCACCGTCACCGACGGCGTACAGGGGCGCGACGCCGTCGTCGACGTGCTGGCCGGTGCGTTCAACCCGTTCCCCGACTCGCCGCTGACCGTCGTCAGCGCGACGGTCGAGACACCGGGCGCGGGGGTCGCGACGTCGATGTCGAGCACCGTGACGGTGCGCCCCGACGCCACGTTCGTCGGGCAGATGGTGACGCGCTTCCGGGTGCGGGACGCGACCGGGGATCCCACTCGTGAGGTCGAGGGTCGGGTCACGGTCGTCGTGCGTGGCAAGCCCGACACACCGAAGGCCCCGCGCGTCGTCGAGTCACGCGACCGGACGGTCGTGCTCGCCTGGGATGCGCCCGACAACCGCGGCGAGCCCATCACGGGCTACCGGGTGACCGCGATCTCGGCCGCGGGCCAGATCGTGCGCGCGTGCGCAAGCACGACCTGCACGATCGACAACCTCACCAACGACATCGAGGACACGTTCACGGTGGCCGCGCAGAACGCTGTCGACTGGTCCGACCCGAGCCCCGCGTCGGCGCCCGCCCGGCCCGACGCCGTCCCCGACGCACCCGATGCGCCGTCGTTGACCTTCGGGGACCAGGCGATCACGGCCACGTGGTCGACGCCGACCAGCCCAGGCTCAGCCGTTCAGCGCTACGACGTCGAGATCACCCCTGCGCCACGCACCGGACCGGCGACCATGTCGACCGCCAACACCACCGCGACGTTCGGCGCTCTCGACAACGGCACCGCGTACACCGTGCGGGTGCGGGCGTACAACCGGTTGACGACGGCCGGCGCCTGGAGCCCGTCGTCCGCCGCGATGCGCCCCGCGGGCGTGCCCGGTGCCCCCGAGGTCAGCGCACAGCGCGTGGCGGACCCGCTCGGCGGTCAGCTCACGGTCTCGTGGACGGTGCCGTCCGGCAACGGCGACGACAACCTCACGTACGGGCTCGTGATCTCGGGGGGTCCCGGCGGCGGCACGATCGGGCTGTCCGACCCGCGGTCGACGTCCTACGCGTTCCGGGGGGCCGCGAACGGTGTCGCCTACACGTTCGCGGTGCGGGCGACCAACAAGGCTGGGACAGGTGCGGCCGGAACCTTCCAGAGCTCGACCTACGGCATCCCAGGCGCGGTCAGTGGGGTCACGGCGGGCGGTTCCGCGACCGTCGCGTCCGGTCAGGGCACGGTCCAGCTGGACTGGGCAGCGGCTGACGGGAACGGGTCGGCCGTCACCGGCTATCGCCTGCGGGCGACGGGCGGGACCGAGTCGGAGCTCGGCGTGGGGACGAGCCACCTCATCGAAGGGCTGGTCGGCGGGGCTGGGCAGACGTACCAGCTCCAAGCGTGCAACGTGGCGGGCTGCGGAGCGTGGAGCGCCGTGGCGACCGCGACGCCGCTGACGCTGCCCGGGGGTCCGTCGTCGCCCACGTACGACGTGACCGGATGGGGCGCGCGGAACCGGCCCACCAAGCTCACGGCGTCGTGGACGGCGCCCGCACTGCCCGGGGGCGGCGCGAACCTGCACTACGAGGTGCGGCTGCGGCTCAACGGCACGACAAAGCTCGACTGGTACGGCGCGGGGACCTCGACATCGGTCGACATCGCGCTCAACTCCGGGGTTGCGCGTGGTGGCACGGACGTGGCTGTCGACGTCCGTGCGGTCACCGGCGTCGGGCGCAGCTCCGACGCGGGGGTCACGGTGTCGCACACCCTCACGTGGGGCTCGGCGCCCGGTGCCATGGCGGCGCCGACACTCGCGGCCGACGCTCCCACCGGGACACGTCAGATCACGGCGAGCTGGGTCGCGCCGGACGACGGTGGTGCGCCGATCTCGGCGTACCGCGTCGTGTGGACGATCGGAGGTGCGGACCAGGCGGAGCGGACGTTGATCGGGTCGGCACTGACGGACGTCCTGACGATCGACCCGGCCCTGATCCCGCTTGCTGGCCAGGACATCACCGTGACCGTCACCGCCGTCAATGACCTCGGCACGAGCTCGGCGACGAGCGGCACGATCCACATCAGTCCCAACCCCGCCCCGGCGACCACGCCATGACATCGGCGCCGACGACCAGCACGGAACGCAACCCAGGAGAGAGCACCCCGATGACCCCTGACCAGACGGCGTGGTTCGCCGAGACCTTCGACGCGCTCGTGGCCAACGTGTGCCGCGCGGTCCTGGGCACCGAGCACACGGTCCGGCTGGCCGTCACGGCGATGCTCGCCGAGGGGCATCTCCTCCTGGAGGACGCGCCGGGCACTGGCAAGACCTCGCTCGCGAAGGCGATCGCGGCGACCGTG
>JAYTSH010000534.1:0-4455 GCA_043745755.1 Cellulomonas sp.
GCCACGAGCTGCCCGTGCCCGACGTCGACCGCGACCACCCTCGCCGCGCCGCGCCGGAGCAGCACATCGGTGAATCCCCCGGTGCTCGCCCCGGCGTCGAGACACATACGGCCGGCAACGACCGGACCGACTACCCCCCACGCGTCCAACGCGCCGGCCAGCTTGTGTCCCGCGCGCGACGCATAGTCGGGGTCGTCGTCGGTCGTCACGGTGACGCTCTGCTGCGCAGCGAGCGGCGTCGCACTGCGCTGGGCCGGGCTTCCGTCAACGGCGACCCGCCCCGCGGCGATGAGCTCGCCGGCATGGCGTCGCGACCGTGCCAGTCCGCGCCGAACGAGCTCGAGGTCGAGTCGTGTCGTCACGTGGGCTCAGACCTCAGTGTCCGCGAGCCGGTCCTGAAGGGCCACGTAGACCGCGTCGAACACTGCGACGTGCTCGGCTAACGGGGCTCCGTCGATCGTTGCGAGCCGAGTCAGCGCCTCGTCGACAGCGTCGTCCCCGGTGGCTGAACGGTCCTGGTCGGGATTCTCTGCGGGCGCGTTGCCGTCGCGCTCGTCCTCGTCCGCACCGTTCACCGGCGTCCCTTCTGCGTCTGTATGCCAACGTCGGAGACCGGCGCCGAGACGTCGATCAGCCATGGGCCCGTCACGAGCCCGCATCTCCCGCCGAACTCACGCTCACGCTACCCGGCCGCGCCGACGAAACCGTCTCCGTCGACACCGAGCTCGGGCACGGAGTTGGCGTCGAGGACCTCGCCTGCGTCGACGGCAGACCAGGCCGCGGCGCACGCCGCCCGGATCACGTCGACAGAAGCCTCGACACCGGTGCCCTGAGAGCGCGACAGCTCGAGGCATCCGCCGACGACCCGCGCGCCGGCGTCACGACACGTCCACCAGCCTTCGGCAGCCTGGGCGGGCTCCGGGTGCGCGATCAGCAGAGCTCGGAGATCGGCGCCGATGAAGTGCGGACGCTCGGCCGGGATCGCGAGCACGTCGTCGCGGGCCGAGCTCACGCCGGTCAGGACGTGCAGCCCGGGGTAGTCACCCGCGCGCGCGCCGGCCAGGTCGGTGTTGAGCCGGTCACCGATCACCAGCGGCGCACTCGCACCGACGCGCTCGACGGCGATGCGGTACATGGCAGGCGATGGCTTCCCCGCGCTGTCGGGAACGACGCCCGTCGCCGACTGCACGGCCAGCACCAGCGAACCGTTGCCCGGCGCGAAGCCCCGCGCCGTCGGCAGGCTCCGGTCGAGGTTGCTGGCCACGTACCAGGCGCCACGCTCGATCGCATAGGCGGCCTCCGCCAGCTGAGGCCAACCCACCTCCGGCGCGAAGCCCTGCACGACGGCGTCCGGCTCGTCGTCAGCGGAGTCCACGATCGTGAGCCCGACGGCACGCACGGCGGTCCGGAGCCCGGCTCCACCGACGACGAGCACCTTCGATCCGCTCGGGAGTCGCGTCGTGAGCACCTGCGCCGCGGCCTGGGCCGCCGTCACGACCTCCGACGGCTCGGCGGGGATCCCGAGCTCCCTCAGCTGACAGGCGACCGACTCGGGCTCACGCGACGCGTTGTTCGTGACGAACACGAGCCGCATGCCCCGGGCCCGCGCCTGCGCCAAGCCCTCCACCGCCCCGTCGATCGGCTTGTGACCGAGATACGTCACCCCGTCAAGGTCGACCAGGGCGACGTCGTACCGGTCGGCAAGGGGAATGTCGCTGCCCAGCAGCCCCGCTGTCACGCCTCGTCCTCCCAGGGGCTCTCCGTAGCGGCCGCGTCGTCGTCGATTCCGCCGTTACCGTCGGCGGCGGGTGCCGCGGCCAGGTCCTCCGCCTTGTCGTCAGAGCCCTTGGGCTCCTCTTCGGCGCTGGCGTCCCCCACCCCCTCTGACTCCACGTCAGAAGCGTCGTCCTGGACCTCGTCAGACGGCTGGCCCGACTCGTCCTCGAGATCGAAGGCGACGATCTCGTCCTCGTCGTCCACGATGTCCCCCGCCGCCTGCGCGAGCTGGTCCGGCGAGAACGCAGCGAGCTCGGCCGCAGCGGCTTCCAGGCGTCCGGCAGCCACGAGGGCGGTGGCGCGAGCCTGGGCGAGACGCGCCGCAACCGGGCCGGTCGCGGCGCGGACGACAGGTGAGGCGAGGACAGCCACGGCTGCCTCAGGTTCGCCCAGGTCGAGGCGGGCTCCGCTGACGACCATGGCCAGCTCGAGCTGGACGTCCGCGGGCAGCTCGGCTGCCTCCGGACTGTCCGCCAGAGCCAGAGCTCGCTCAGGCCTGCCGAGCCCCCGCTCGCAGTCCGCCATGACAGCCAGGTGCTCGGACGACCCATTAAGCCGGCGAACGGTCCGCAGCTCACGCAACGCCTCGGCGAAGCGTCCCGTCCGGTACGCAGCGAGACCGGCAGCCTCGCGCACCACGTCCACCCGTCCTGCCCTCTGGACAGCGGCCTGGGCATGCTCGTACGCGAGCTCGGGGTCGGTGTCGAGCAACCGACCCGCCATCACGAGGTGCAGCCCGACGTTCTCGGCGTTCTCCTTGCTCAGCGTGCGCAACCTCGCCCGTACCGCACGGTCCAGATCCGAGAACAGCACATCCTCGGGGACCTGGGGGGCGGCGACACGGTCCGGCTGCGGCGGCCGGCTTGTCCGGACGTCTTCGCGCGCCGGGCGCTCGTCGCGTGACCCGCCGTGCGATGCAGCGCGCTGCGGTCGGTCACCGAACCTCGCCGTGGGCCGCCCGCTGCCGCGCGGCACGGACGTACGCTCGCCGCGGTCGCTCTCAGGGCGTCGGGTTGCTCCTGCGCCGCGATCGGGACGGTCGCCACCCGCAGGACGGAACGGACGGTCACCCGACGGAGGACGGTTACTCGTCGCGGGCCTGCGGTCGTTTGTCGCCGGACGCCCGGAGCGATCCAGGCGGTCGCTGTCGGGACGACTGTCCGCGCTGGCAGGCCGATCGCTGGTCACAGGTCGATCCGATCGATCACCGAACGGACGTCGCTCAGCGGTGGCCGGCCGGAACGGACGGTCGCCCGCGGCTGGACGGTCAGAACGGCTCTCGTACTGCCGACGCGCACCACCGTGGTCACCAGTGGGACGCTCGTCCCGGTCACCGAACGAACGACGCCCACCACTGTCCGGACGACTCGAACGGTCCGGCCGGTCACCGAACGGAGGACGCTCACCAGTGGCCCGACGGAACGGACTCCCACCGGTCGTAGGACGGAGCGGACGATCACCCGATGCGGGACGCTCGTCGCGGTCACTGAACGCCGGACGCTCGCCGCGGTCACCGAACGACCGACGCTCACCACCGTCCGCACGACCCTGACGATCCGGCCGGTCACCGAACGGAGGACGCCCACCGGTCGCAGGACGGAACGGACGATCACCCGACGCCGGACGCTCGCCACGGTCACCGAACGCCGGACGCTCGCCACGGTCACCGAACGACCGACGCTCACCACCATCCGCACGACCCTGACGATCCGGCCGGTCACCGAACGGACGACGTTCTGCACTCGGTCGATCCGTTGAGGCGGCGCGGTACCCGCGGCCGGCGGCAGCAGGTCGGCTGACTCCCGATCCAGCGCGGTCGGAGCGATCACCAAATGTCCGACGCTCGCCAGTACCCGTGCGATCGGGCCGATCGCCGAAGGACCGGGCCCCGCCAGCCGGTCGATCCGACCTGCCCTGGTAGCCAGAAGGAGAAGCCGCCCCACCCGACTGGGAGGAAGGGCGGCGGCGAGCGTCAGCGTCGACAGCAGGACGACTTGCCGAGCGGTCATCCCAGCGCGAGCCAGACTGCGGCGCGTCTACCGGCCGAGCCGATGAGCGCGGTGCACCCGCGCCTCCGTTCCGACCATCGTGCGTCGGCCGCTCAGTCCGAGGCAGGAACGTGCGCTCACCGCCGGTCGATCCTGCAGCGCTGGCACGCCCTGGGGCGGCATCCCTCGACGGCCGCGAGCTTGTGCCTGCAACGCGGCGCGGACGCGCACCGCCACTGCCACTGCCCGCACCTGCACGGTCGCGCCCCACCGGGCCGCGGCCTGTACCGAACCGCCCTGCGCCACTGTTGGCCGGGCGCGATCCTTGGCCGTCACTGTTCATCTGAAGAGATCCCCTCATCGTTCTGCAACATCTATTGTCTCATCCCTGCGCCGCGGTGCGCGCCGGGTGCCTCCGGGGTGCGCCCGTGGCCCAACGCCGCGCAGTCTGGGGTCCGATCCCGCCCGCGCGCATATCACCAGGACCGCATCGCAGCGATGCGAACTACGCGAAGCCACGCTTGTCAGCGCGGCCGGGTTGCGTCGCCAGGCGTCGCGACTGATGTCGCCAATTTTCCGATCGTCAAGGGCAATCGATGTGCTGCGTGGGCAGACAGAAAGAGCCACCCCTTGCGGGGTGGCTCTTTCTGAATGATGTCCGGCGGCGACCTACTCTCCCACACCCTGGCGA
>JAYTSH010000535.1:0-5450 GCA_043745755.1 Cellulomonas sp.
CTGTCGAACCTCACGCTCAACATCAACGGCACGGGTCAGGACGGCTGCAGGGCCTCGGCCGACTTCTGGGCCGTGTCGCAGGCCGTGTCGATGCGGCGCCTGAACATCACCGGCGGGACTCTCTCGCTGATGGACTACTGCACCGCCGGTCCGCAGTTCGCCAGCGGTGGCTACATCGCGGACACCAAGAGCGGGTTCATCATCAACGGCTCGCAGCAGCAATGGCTGACTCGAAACAGTGATATCGGCGGATGGTCCAACGGCGTCTGGAACGCGGTCTTTGCCGGCGTCGTCGGCGCGCCGACGGACGAGGCGTTCCCCAACCCGCCCTACACGACTCTCGACGCCACCCCGGTGAGCCGTGAGAAGCCGTTCCTGTACGTCGACGGGCGCGGCCGGTACAACGTGCTCGTGCCGACGGCGCAGCAGAACAGCCGCGGGGTCACCTGGGCGAACGGCATGACCCCGGGACGGTCGATCCCGATCGCCGACTTCTTCGTCGTCAAGCCGTCCGACTCGGTGCAGGTCATCAACAGCCAGCTCGCCCGCGGCCGCAACCTGCTGCTCACGCCCGGCGTGTACGACGTCTCCAGGTCCATCACCGTCAAGCGCGCCAACACCGTGGTCCTGGGTCTCGGCCACGCTACCCTGACCGCCGTCGGCGGCGCGGTTCCGGTGACGGTGGCGGACGTGCCCGGTGTGATCCTCGCGGGCCTCACGATCGACGCGGGTGACGTCAGCTCGCCGGTCCTCCTGCGCGTCGGCACGAAGAGCGACCACCACGGCCACGAGAGGGACACGCGGTCCGACAAGAAGTCGGACGCGCTCAACCCGACGACGCTCAGCGACGTCTACTTCCGCGTGGGCGGTCCGCACGTCGGCAGAGCGGACGTCAGTCTCGAGGTCAACAGCGACAACGTCCTGATCGACCACATCTGGGCCTGGCGCGCGGATCACGGCGTGGCCGGTTCCGTCGGCTGGGACGTCAACACCGGCCGTAACGGCGTCGTCGTCAACGGCGACAACGTGACCGCCACCGGGCTGTTCGTGGAGCACTACCAGCAGTACAACGTCCTCTGGAACGGTGAGAACGGTCGCACGGTGTTCTTCCAGAACGAGCTGCCGTACGACCCGCCGAACCAGGCGGCATGGCAGCATGACGGCGTCAACGGCTGGGCGGCGTACAAGGTGGCTGACGACGTCACGACCCACGAGCTGTGGGGCGGCGGGGCCTACATCTTCACCAACGTCGACCCGACGATCCACGCCGCGCGGGGGTTCGAGGTCCCGGTGGCGCCGGGTGTCCGGCTGCACCACGTCATGACGGTCAACCTGAGTGCTGGGACGATCGACCATGTCGTGAACGACACGGGGGCCCCGGTCGACAACACCACGACCGGGACTCCGAGCTTCGTCACCAGCTTCCCGTGACGGACGTGGGCGACTAGAACGTCATCAAGGTCTTGGGGGCTGGAGCGAGCTCGCTCCAGCCCCCAGGACTGTCAACGGAGGCGCGGGGCGACGGTCACGTGGAGTCGCGCATGACGACGTCCAGGATGTCGGCGGGGAAGGTCGGTGGATCGGTGTGGCCGTCGAGCGCTGCGAGGACCGCGGAGGCGAGATACCGGGCCTGGGCGTCGACGCCCTGGGACACTGTGGTCAGCGCGGGGAGCGAGAGCCGCGCGGCGGGGATGTCGTCGACACCGATGACCGCGACGTCCGCAGGCACGCTGAGCCCCTCGCCGCGAAGGCCCGCGAGCACCGCTAGCGCCACCTCGTCGTTGTAGGCCGCCACGGCGGTCACCGGGGAGTCGGCCGCGCGCCAGTCCCGGACGGCGAGCGCGGCGGACCGAACGTCAAGGTCGACGGGCGTCACGAGCGGCTCCGGGAAGCCGCGGTCCGCACACTCGAGGCGCACGCCGGCGAGCCGTCCCTCGGCGAAGTCCGCCAGGCGAGGATCGGTGGCCGCGGCGTACGCGATCACGCGGTGGCCGCGGGCGGCGAGGTGCTGCACCTGGAGGCGGCCGATCCCGGTCTGGGAGACCGAGTGGACGACGGGGTCGCGGGGATCCTCCTCGAGCGCTGTGCCGACCACCTGGATGCCTGCCTGGCGCATCGACTGCTCGTCCCGGGGTGCGAAGGCGGTGAAGCCGACGACGGCGCGGGGGGTCACCGCACGCCACAGCTCGGACAGCGGCCGGGTACCGCGACCGTGGTGGACGAGCACGGAGAGGCCGCGCTCGGCGAGCTGCCGGGCGAGGTGGTCCAGCAACGTGTCGATGACCGGACCGATCGGCCAGTTCGGCAACACGCAGAGCACGAGGTCGCTCTTGCCGCGCCGCAGCGTCCGGGCGGCCGCAGACGGCGAGTAGCCGAGGCGGAGAGCCGCGGCGCGAACCCGCTGGCGCGTCGCCTCGGAGATCACCACGCCCTCCTTGGCGTTGAGCACGTAGCTGACCGTGGTCCGCGAGACGCCGCTCTCTCGAGCGACGTCGGCACTGGTCACGCCCGGCACGGGTACCTCCCTCGGCAGCCACGACTTCCCGGTCCACACCCTAATCTCGTACCGTTCGCAGAGAAGTCACGACCGGATCGCGCGGTTGTCTGGAGGGGTGAATTCTGCCTCCATGACCTGATCGGCCCACGCGCGGCAACCATGGCATCCTCTAGCGTCACGGCCTGTGAGGATCCTCCAGACCGGACGCCAGTGACTGAGGCACCGTCCGACGCGGCGTTGCTGGACGCCATGAGCGACGGGATGTACGTCGTCGAGCCGTCCAGGCGCATCACCTACTGGAACGGCGCCGCGGAGGCGATCTCGGGCTTCTCCGCAGGCGAGATGGTGGGCCGCTGGTGCGGCGACGGCCGCCTCAACCATGTCAACGAACGCGGCGTCGAGCTCTGCGGCGTGAGCTGCCCGCTGCTGGCGACGATGAGGGACGGGCGCACGCGGTCGGTCCGCGTCTTCCTGCACCACCGCGACGGGCACGTCCGCCCGGTCGACGTGACCGCCGTCGCTCTCCGCGCCGCGGACGGGACGATCAGCGGCGCGGTCGAGACCTTCCGGGACGACTCCGACCGTAGGGAGCTGGAGCAGGACCTGCGCGAGGCGGAGCACCTCGCGCTCGTCGATCCCCTCACGGGCGTCGGCAACCGTCGAGCCCTCGACCGGTCCCTGAGCCGTCGGCTCGCCGAGTGGGAACGCGACGGCGCGCGCTTCGCCGCACTGGTCATCGATGTCGACCGGTTCAAGCAGACCAACGACAGCCTCGGGCATGACGCCGGCGATGCCGTGCTCACCGTGCTCGCCCGCAGCCTCGTCCATGCCGTGAGAGCCGGCGACCAGGTCGTGCGGACGGGTGGCGACGAGTTCGCAGTGATCACAGACCCGATCACCGACGACGAGCTGAGCTCGCTCAGGTCGAGGCTTCAAGTCGTGGCCGCGCACGGCCGCTACGACGACCTTTCGCCCATGCGCATCACGGTGTCGATCGGCGCCGCCATGGTGGGCGTCGACGATGACGCCGCAGCACTGATGCGCCGTGCCGACGACCAGCTGCTCAGGGCGAAGCGCGCGGGCCGCAAGCGCGACGCCGACGACGCCGCGACGGCACCCTGATCGCCACCCGCCGGTCACTCACCTGGGCGCGGCGAGGAACCGTCGGGCTCGGCAGGGACCGGCCGCTTGCCGCCGTTGGATGCGTCGCTCGCGTCTTCCTGGACGGGCGTGTGGCCGAGCCGACGCGTTCCGGTCCAGGCAAGAAGCACGACGCCGATCGCGATCAGCACATCGCCCACGCTGAAGGTATTCGCGAGAGGTAGCGGCGCCGGCCAGGCGAACACGTCGCCCAGCCAAGGCAGGACCGGATGCGCGACGACGGCGGAGTTGGCGAACGCCATGTGGGTGTTGATGGCGGCCGCAGCGACGGCGCCTGGGGAGGCCGGCAGGACCCCGCCGTTGAGCGCGATCGTGAGCCCGTTCGAGGCTGCTCCGGCCGCGACCAGCAGGATGTTGGTGAGGGTCCGGTTGGCCCACAGGAAGCCGAGCACGACCGCATACGTCAGCACGTGCAGGACCGGCGCGAGCATGCCGGGAAGCGGGACCTCCACGGCGACGACCTGCAGGCCCAGGGTCACCCAGATCAGCAGCGGCCAGCGCCAGCGGTGCAGCAGCAGGTGTGCGGGCCACCGACCAGCGACGAGCGGCGAGAGCAGCGCGAGGGCGCAGGCGGCGAGCAGCAGCACGGTCAGAGCTTCGCTGTGCGGCGCGGGGCCGCCAACCGTCGTTCGCTGTCCAGGCGAAGCAGGATCTCGTCGGGCGTCGTCGGGCGGCCCAGGTGGTAGCCCTGCCCGACGTCGCAGCCCAGCTCGCGCAAGGCAACAGCGGTCGCCTCGTCCTCGATGCCCTCGGCGATCACCCGCAGGCCGAGGTCCAGGGCGAGGGCGACGGTCGACCGCACGATGATGAAGTCGTGCTTGTCGCGGCCCATGTCGATGACGAAGGACTTGTCGATCTTCAGCTCGTCGACCTCGAGGCGCTTGAGGTAGCTGAGCGAGGCGTGTCCGGTGCCGTAGTCGTCGACTGCGATCGCGACCCCGAGATCGCGGAGCGTGCCGATGACGACATCGACCCGCGCCGGGTCCGCCAAGATCCCGGTCTCGGTGACCTCGAGCACCAGCAGGGCGGGGGGGATGCTGTGTCGCATCAGGGCCTCGGCGACCTGACGGGGCAGCGCGAGGTCGGACAGGTGGCGCGCGGAGAGGTTGACCGCCATGCGCAGCTCGTGGCCGGCCGCACGCAGCGCGGCCAGGCGCCCCAACGCCGTGTCGAGCACGTAGGCCGTCAGCTCGGCGATCAGGCCGGAGTTCTCCGCGAGCGGGATGAAGCTGTCCGGCGGCACGGACCCGCGGATCGGGTGCTCCCAGCGGATCAGCGCTTCGACGCCGACGATCCGCCTGCTGGTCAGGTTCACCTGGGGCTGGTACGCCACATCGAGCTGGCCGGTGTCGAGGGCGGTCCGCAGGTCGGCGAGCAGCTGGAGCCGCTCGAGCGTGTTCACGTCGTACTCCGGCGAGTACGTGCTGATGCGATCCCGGTCGAGCTTGGCCTGGTAGAGCGCGATGTCGGAGTTCTTCATCAACAGCTCGGCGTCGTCCCCGTGCTCGGGAGCGACAGCGACGCCGGCGCTCGCCCGGACGAGCAGCTCGACCTCGCCCACCCGCATCGGCGCCTCGAGCGACGCCAGCAGAGCCTGAGCGACTGCTTGGGTCGCTGCCAGGTCGCCGTCGACCACGACCGCGAACTCGTCGCCACCCAGTCGACTCGCGAACTCGTCGTCGCCCAGGGCGAGGACCAGGCGCTCGGCCACCTGCTGCAGGAGCCTGTCGCCGACGGGGTGTCCCAAGGTGTCGTTGATGTCCTTGAAGTGGTCGAGGTCGATCAGGACGAG
>JAYTSH010000536.1:0-1979 GCA_043745755.1 Cellulomonas sp.
CGCCCACGACCGTCAGTACGCCGAAGCCCTTCATCGCCGGAGCAGCCTCGAAGAGGAAGTACTGCGTCGCCGAGAAGCAGAGTGCCAGCATGAGGTGGCGGGACACCATGTTGGCCATCAACCGGAGCGCGAGCGTTGCCGGCCGGATGACGAAGACCTGCAGGAACTCGACCGGCGTGAGCAGCACGTAGAGGAACGGCGGCACGCCGGGGGGGAAGAGGCTGTTCTTGAGGAAGCCGCCGATGCCCAGCTCGCGGACGCCTGCGCTCAGGTAGGACACGTACGTCCAGGCCGCGAGCATGAGGGGCAGACCGATCAGGGCCGTCGCCGCGACGTTGAGTCCCGGAATGATCCCCATGAGGTTGAAAATGAGAATCGCGCAGAACATCGTCGTCAGCAGTGCGACGAACTTCGGCGCCCTCTCCTTGCCGAGGATCTCCTCGGCGACGTTGACCCGGACGAAGTCGAGGATCATCTCGACGACGTTCTGGAACCTGCCCGGGACGAGCGTGGCGCGGCGGGCGGCGATCACGAAGACCACGA
Source organism: Cellulomonas sp. (assembly GCA_043745755.1). Classification (GTDB taxonomy): domain Bacteria; phylum Actinomycetota; class Actinomycetes; order Actinomycetales; family Cellulomonadaceae; genus Cellulomonas_A. Next base: position 544 of record JAYTSH010000536.1, read on the forward strand.
TCAACGCCGCCGCGGCGATGAAGCGCACGATCTGCAGCCTGTTGATCTCGAAGAAGGTGCCGTCGAAGAGAATCGGTCCCGGAAATATCTCGCCGATCGTCGGCGCGTGAAAGCCGCCGCCGTCACCAGTGGCAAAGGGCACGATCATCGCAAGGCTGGACAGCGCGTTCTCCGAGTCGTCAGCGGTGCCGCACGACCGCGTCACTGCGGGCACGCCGTCGTCACCTGGCGGTCATGGATGTGAGTCAGAGCCTAACCTATGAGCCGCCGTGCGCCGGACCGGCATCGGCCTGCCGAACGCCCGGTTCGACGTACGGAACACGCCCCCGGCTCACGGCCCGGTAGTCGAGGACCGCCGACCCGACGACGCCGACGAGGAGCACCACGGCGAGCACTGGTCTGTCGTAGAAGTTGCGGTCCTGGATGAGCGCCAGGACGACGATCACGACGAGGACCTTGCCCAGCCACGCGCCCATGACGACTGCCGCGAGCCTGGCCGCGCTGGCGCGCGACGTGACGAGCATCGAGACGATCGTCGTCCCGGAGAAGACCAGCGCGAGACCCACGCCGATCAGGGCCCCCCACACCCCGGGTCGGCCGGCCGCGAGGGCGCCGACCCCGACGCCGAGCACCGCGAGTGCGGCGAGGAGGACGAGCACGTCCCGCAGCGCGCGCCGGAAGACGGCAGCGGCTGCCGAGGACGGCACGGGCGGCACGGCGGGCTGGTGCGGTTCGGTGGTCATCTGACGGTCTCCGGGGTGGCAGGGGCGACGTGTGCGCCGCGCAGGGGGCCGAGCGTGAGCAGGGCGGCGACGACGACACCGACGCCGAGAGCGACGAACGCGACGGTCGTCGAGACGACGACGAGCGCCGCGCCGCCGAAGGCGAAGACGGCGGTCCAGACGTACATGATCGCCACGGCCCGCCGGTGCGAGTGGCCGAGCGCGAGCAGCCGGTGGTGCAGGTGCATGCGGTCGGGGTGGAACGGTGACCTGCCGGCCCCGACTCGTCGCACGACGGCCAGCACCATGTCGAGCAGGGGGAGCACGAGGACAGCTAACGGCAGCAGGATCGGGATGAACGCCGGGATCTGCTGGCGGGGCAGTACGACTGTCACGTCGATCTGCCCCGTCACGGTGATGGCCGCCGCGGCGATGACGAGCCCCAGGAGCATCGACCCGGAGTCGCCCATGAAGATGCGCGCGGGGTACAGGTTGTGCGGCAGGAACCCGAGGCATGCACCGACGAGCACAGCCAGGGTGAGGGTCGCAAAGCTCGAGTAGTCCCCGGGGCTCGCGCCGCGCGTCAGAAGGTAGGAGTACAGGAAGAACGCGGCGCCGCCGATCGCGACCACCCCGGCCGCGAGCCCGTCGAGACCGTCGACGAAGTTCACCGCGTTCATGGCCACGACGACGGTGAGGACCGTGAGCGCGAGC
>JAYTSH010000537.1:0-2211 GCA_043745755.1 Cellulomonas sp.
CTGGCTGACGTCGACCTTGTGGTTGACGTGCACGACGATCGACTCGGACCCGGTCGGCTCGCCGCGCGACACCTTCTCGCCGATGTCGACGCCGACCACCCCGGGCAACGCGATGAGCTGGTCCTCGACCCGCCGTTTGACCGGTCGGATCTGCTCGCGGTCGGGGGTCCGCAGGTCGGGTACTTCACTCATTGCTGCTCTCTCCTGGCGGGCCAGCTCATGCGAGCGGGGCGTGGGTCGGGCGGTGGGTGCACGGTGGAAGAACCGCTCGTGCGGGTCCTGATACACGAGTCGTCCGCCACGAGTGGCGCAACCGCCGGCCATCCGCACGGCGCGGACGTATCAGGGCACGCGTGGACCGTCCCTCAGGTCATGACTTCGGCGCCGCCGGCTGCCGCTTGTCGGAGTTGTCCGGGTCGCCCTAGTCTGGCAAGGACGGCCGCCCGACGATGTCCGTATGCGAGGGGTCCATGATGAGTGACGACCGGGTGGGACCTGCGGCCTCTGACCTGCAGTACCGGGGCAAGAGCTTGGCAGATCAGGCCGCCGACGCGGTCGTGGCCTACCGTGACGGAGACCGAGCGCCGTTGGCCGAGCTCGTGCCCGCGCTCACCCCGCTGCTGTGGCACACCGTGCGCGCCCAGGGGGCCGACCAGGAGCAGGCGCAGGACGTCGTCCAGGGTGTGTGGCTCTCGCTCGTCCGCGACCTCGAGACGATCCGCGACCCGCGCGCAGCACTCCAATGGATGCTCGTCACCGCGAAGCGTTCGGCATGGCGTACGGTCCGCAAGTCGCGTGAGGACGCCGGACGCACGCGCAGCGACGAGGGCGCGACGCAGTGGCTCGCGGCGCCGGCCGAGGAGATCCCCGAGGCGCTCGCCGTCCGCGACGAGCGCGACCGCATCCTGTGGGCGCACGTCCGCACGCTCCCCGACAGGTGCAAACAGCTGCTCGGTCTGGTCTCGCTCGTCGACCGGCCGGACTACGCAGTCGTCTCGCGGACGCTCGGCATGCCGGTCGGCAGCATCGGTCCGACGCGCGGCCGGTGCCTGGCCAAGCTGCGGATCGCGCTCACCGCCGACCCCGAGTGGGGTGTCCGATGAGCCCCGACGAGCTTACGCTCGCGCGTGGGGCTTCCTGCACGCTCGACGACATCGACGCGGAGATCCTGCACAGGTTGGCAGCGATCATCGAACGCGTCGATCCGGTGCCTGCCGGACTCATCGACAGCATCGGCTTGGCGCTGACGATCGACGCGCTCCACACGGAGATGGCCGAGCTGCGGCAGATCGGCGCAGCTGACCTCGCCCTGCGTTCGGAAGAGCCGAGCATCGAGGCCGCCACCATCACGTTCACGACCGACGTGCTCACGGTCATGATCACCGTGCATGCGGAGGCGGACCGCGTCCGCGTCGACGGCTGGGCAACCCCGCCTGCCTCGCTCGGTGTCGAGCTGCACCGGGGCGGCCTCGTCACGCGCACGCAGTCCGACGCAGACGGCCGCTTCTCGTTCTCGGACCTCGGGCGAGGTCCGGCCAGGCTCGTCCTGCGCCGACCGGAGGACCCGGGGCTGCCGGTCGTCACTCCGCAGATCGAGCTCTAGCGTCGATGACCCTCCGAGGCGGACGCGCACCGGAGCGGGCTGCTGTCGACACGCTCGAACGGTTGGCGGCCGCCGTGGACCGCGCCGTGGTGGAGAACGCGGAGGGCCAGCCGGCGCTCGCCGCTCGACGTCTCCGACCCGTCGTGCGCCTCCTGGACGGGTTACCCCCGTCGGACGAGGTCGCGCGCCTGCGGGTCCGGGCGGCGATCGAGCTCGTCAAGAGCGACTACGAGCGGCGCGGTGACGTCGAGATGCAGCTCGCCCGCCTCGCCGATCTTGCGGCGGCCGCGCACGCCGAGGGTGCGTCGGGCTGGCGGGGGCTGGATCCGGCGCTCGCGGGCATGCGCGGGCTGCTCTACCTGCGCTCCGGGCGGCCCGAGGAGTCGCTGCACGAGCTCGACGAGGCCCTCGAGCACGTCCAGGACGCCGACGCCATCGACGCGTGCCGGGCGCTGTTGAACCGTGGCGTGCTGCACATGGATCGCGGCGAGCTGGCTCCCGCGCGCGCGGACCTGACCCAGTGCGTCGAGCGTGCTCACGCTGCTGGCTTCGACCGGCTCGTCTTCAAGGCGCAGCACAACCTGGGCTACCTGGAGTTCCTCGCGGGC
>JAYTSH010000538.1:0-3464 GCA_043745755.1 Cellulomonas sp.
CGAACCCCGCCGGCCCACCAGCCGGCGGGGTTCACTTCGCCACAAACCGTCCTCACCGACACTGACGCCGCCATCGCCGCCTGACGTGGCGGTCAACAGCACTCCCCGATCGGAGTCGACGACGCATCTGCCCGCCCCGGTTGGTCGGGCGACATCACGGACAATACGACTCCGCCGCGGCCGCGAGCGCAAGCCCTGGCCATCCCCCCGACCCCGTGCGCCAACTGGTCGAGGGCGACAGCGCGCTGCTGAAGCCCTCGGAGTACGAACTGCACCGCACAACCACACACCGCGTCCTATCCCGGGTCAGCCCTGTGCAGGCGACCACGCCCTGGGCGTTCTTCGCGATCTCAGGCACCAAGCACGGAGCACCGCGCTGGCTCCTGCTCGAAGGGTCCGCGCAGCCAGCCGCAGTGGGCGTCGACATCGTGGCTGACCGGCTGCGCGAGCTCCTCGCCGAGGACCCGCCCGACCGCCAGTTCGACAGTCATTGCGAGCTCCTGCTCGCGCGCTTCATTGCCAGAGCACGGTCCGCGGAAGTTGCGCTCCTGCCCCGCCGCGCGCAACGCGCACTGGCACAGATGAACCTGACCTGCAGGCACTGGGCAGGGCGGGCACGCCAAGCGGGCGACTTCGACCTCGCCGAACGCTGGGAGGCGCTCGCCCGCGTCGCCCGCGTCGATGCGGAACCCGAACCGGACACCGAGAGCGTCGACCTCTACCAGGTCGCTGATGCCTGGTACCAGCTCGTACAACCGCTCCGAGACAACTACCGCCAGACACACCGCCGGCGGCGCTACATCACCCTGTCCGACCTCGACCAGACCTTGAAGGCGACGGCCATTCCGATTCACGCCGTGGAGGCAGCCCTCGGCCGGCTCGAATACGTCGAACCGGTCGACCGCAGGATCTCGGCATGCATCCTTGGGGTCCCCGACAAGGCCAGCGAGCCGCAGTAAGCCGGTCGTGCAAGGGTCCTGGGGTGCCGCCTGTTCCTTGCCGACGCGCCACTCTCCTGTCCTGCGAAGTCAACCGTCCGCAGACTGCCGACCTGCGGTCGTCACACCACTACCCCCACCCACAACCCGTCCCGCGCCCGTGTCATCGCCACGTACAGCTCACGCCGCCGCAGCTCCCACCGCTCCCGGTCGCTCGGGTCCTGCGGCGGGTTCGCGGGCCCGATCTCGTCGGCCCGGACCTCGGGAAGCAGCACCTGCTTGAACTCCAAGCCCTTGGCCCGCTTGATGGTGCCGACCTTGATCGCATCGACCGGGGTGCCGTCGTAGTCGGTGAGCATGACGACCGGCGCACCCGCCTCGCGCAAGACGGCCGCGGCGCGCGCCGCGGCGCTGTTCGAGATGCACAGCACGCCCACGTCGCCCGCCCGGGTCCCGACCTCACGAAGGACCGCACGTGCACGCTCGACCATCGCCCGCTCGCGCTCCCGCACGTTTCGGCACGACGCCACAACCGGCTCCGGCCCCACCCGGGGCACCGTCTCGACGACGTTCCCGAACTCGAGCTCACCCTCGATGTCGGCGAACTCGTCGCCGTCGACCATCCTGCTCGCGAACGCGAGGATCTGGGCGGTGTTGCGGTAGTTGATGTCCATCACCACGCCGCGTCCGGCCAGCGACACCCCTGCCTCGGCGAGCGTGTAGCCGCCAGGGTAGATCGACTGCTGTCCGTCCCCGATCAGCGTGAACCCGTCCGGTCCGTCTCCGACCAAAGAGTGCAGCATCCGCACCATCGCTGCGGAGAGGTCCTGCGCCTCATCGACGATGACGCTGGAGTAGCGGTCGGTCAGCGGTTCGCGGCGCAGCTCCGCCTCGGCGAGCAGGATGACGTCGTCGAAGTCGTTGACGCCGCGCGCGTCCAGGGCCGCGCGGTACGCCTCGTACAGCGACCAGACCTCGCGGCGCTGGTCGAGGGTGAGGCGGTAGCGACGCCCGGTTCGGGGCAGGTCCGCGTACGTGTCGAAGTCCGTGATCCCGCGGCCCTTGATGACGTGGCTGATCTCGTCCTTCCAGTACCCGCGGTCGCGCTGCGAGCGGGCGATCGACGCATCAGCGGGCAGCGAATGCCAGGCCTCCGCGAATGCCGCATCCACGGCCTTCGGGTCGACCTTGACCCGCACGCCGCGTTCGTGGAGGAACCCGAGCGCCCAACCGTGCACCCCGCAGAACTCGACCTTGTCGACCGCCTCGGGCGCCATCCGGGCCAGCATCGTGCGCATCACATCAGGCAGGGTCCGGATGAACGTCGTCACCAGCACGGTGCCCGGCCGCGTCCGTGCCAAGTAGGCGGCGCGATGGAGCCCAACGACGGTCTTGCCCGTGCCCGCCGCTCCGCGGATCCGCCCGGGCCCGTTGAACGAGCGGCGCACGAGCTTGGCCTGTGAGGGGTGCAGGAAGCTCATCCACTCCTCGATCGGGCTCGCCAGGATGCCCGCGAGCAGAGCCTCGTTGACCTCCTCAACGGTGAGCAGCTCCCCCTGGTCCGGCCCGCCGCGCGGTGCCGGCACGACAGGCTCCTGCACGGTCGCCACCACCGGCGCCGGGGCACCCACCAGCGGAAACAGCGCCAACGATCGGGCGAGCACAATATCCACCTGCAACGGGGTCAGGCGCGTGCCGTAGCCCGCGATGTGCCGCAGCACATCGCGCTCCCCGACGACCCGCACCGGCCCGACGCACTGGTCGATACCCTGCCGCCCGGCGAGAACGACGACGGGCCGCACCTCCCCGGGCGCGAGCCCGACCTCCGCGAGGTCCCCCTCGGCCATGTAGGCAAGATCGGCGAGGTTCATGACGTCGTCCGTCACGTCGTCCTGCCCACGGAAGATGTGGCCCGCGCGCACGGAGACGTCCTTCCACGCCTTGGTGTCAACGATGAAGACCCCGCCCGGACCAACGACGACAAGGTCGACCTGGGCACGCTTGCTACCCGGCCAGCGGCGGTCCGCGAGGAGGTGGTGACCGACAGCGGTGAGCGGCGAGAGCGTCTTCGCGGTCTGCCGCTCGGTGACCTCAGCGATGGCGTAGCGGGCCGCGGTGGCGCGGGCCTCGGCAGCGGCGCGCTCATGCGCGTCTGCCGTCGCGAGCTGACGGCGCGCCTCGACACCGGCCGAGTGTCCTGCGGGCATGAGTGGATCCCCCTCACCGAGTACGTCGGCACTTCAGGGGTTGGGCTTGATCTACGAGACCGGGGAAGCACCCGGTACACGTAACGTGTGCCGCAGATCCCGGCTCGCAGCGAGTTCCACGCTGGCCAAGGTCAAAGCCGTAGGCGAGCTCATCGGCAGTCACGATGAGAGGCTCACTCCAGCCGACCCCAACCGTCCTACGACTCAAGGAATCCGGCGCCGACCCGTGTCGCTAGGAACCTGGTGAATTGACGCGCTGGCCAGAATCGACGTGCCAGTCACGCGCGATACGAGACGCCACCTCCGGCTGCACGAGCGG
>JAYTSH010000539.1:0-2266 GCA_043745755.1 Cellulomonas sp.
TGGGCGCTTCCGCACGGCAACGACGCCGGGCGGTGTGGCGCAGTCAGGGGTCTGTGCTGGTGACGGGGGAGGTCGCATGCTCACTGTCGGAACGACGAGCCTCACGATCGTCGGGGTCATTGCGGCGATCGCGCTCGCGTCACTCGTCGTCGCGTGGGTGCTTCGGCGCCAGGTCCTCGCCGCCGGCGAGGGGACGCCGGCCATGGCGGACATCGCGACGGCGGTGCAGGAGGGCGCTGCCGCATACCTGTCACGACAGTTCCGGACCCTCGCCGTGTTCGCGGCCGTGGTCTTCGGGCTGCTCTTCCTGCTCCCGGGCGAGACCGGGATCCGGGTCGGCCGCTCGCTCTTCTTCCTGCTCGGCGCTGGCTTCTCCGCGAGCATCGGCTATCTGGGCATGTGGCTCGCGACGCGCGCGAACGTGCGGGTCGCCGCGGCGGCGTCGGAGGTCGGGGGCCGTTCCACGGGTGCGCGTATCGCGTTCCGTACCGGTGGCGCGGTCGGGATGTCCGTCGTCGGCCTCGGACTCCTCGGCGCCACCTCGGTCGTGCTGATCTACCGCGGCGACGCGCCAGCGGTCCTCGAGGGCTTCGGCTTCGGCGCGGCCCTGCTGGCGATGTTCATGCGGGTCGGCGGCGGCATCTTCACCAAGGCAGCCGACGTCGGCGCAGACCTCGTGGGCAAGGTCGAGAAGGGCATCCCCGAGGACGACCCGCGCAACGCCGCGACCATCGCGGACAACGTGGGCGACAACGTCGGTGACTGCGCGGGCATGGCCGCCGACCTCTTCGAGTCCTACGCGGTGACGCTGGTCGCCGCCCTCATCCTCGGCAAGGCCGCGTTCGGCGAGCGCGGACTCGTCTTCCCGCTCATCGTGACGGCCGTCGGGGCGTTCGTCGCTGTGCTCGGCGTCGCCATCACGCGCATCCGGGGCACCGAGAGCGGGCTCGCGGCGATCAACCGCGGCTTCTACACCTCCGCGCTCGTCGGCGTCGTGCTCGCCGCCGTGGCCGCGTTCGTGTACCTGCCGTCGTCCTTCAGCCAGCTCACCGGTGGAACCGCCGGGATCGAGACGCACGATGGCGACCCACGGCTCATCGCGGCGACTGCGGTGCTCATCGGCGTCCTGCTCGCCGGCGTCATCCTGTGGGTCACGGGCTACTTCACGGGCACGACGTCGAAGCCCACGATGCACGTCGCCCGCACGTCGCTCACCGGCGCCGCGACAGTCGTGCTCTCCGGGATCGGGATCGGCTTCGAGTCGGCCGTCTACACCGCGGGAATCATCGCGGCCGCGATCTGCGGAGTGTTCCTCATCTCCGGCGGCTCGGTCCCGCTCGCGCTGTTCCTCGTCGCGCTCGCCGGCTGCGGGCTGCTCACGACTGTCGGCGTCATCGTCGCGATGGACACGTTCGGCCCGGTGAGCGACAACGCGCAGGGCATCGCCGAGATGTCGGGCGACGTCAGCCCGGCCGGCGCCCAGATCCTCACCGACCTCGATGCCGTGGGCAACACGACCAAGGCCGTCACCAAGGGCATCGCGATCGCGACGGCCGTGCTCGCAGCGACCGCGCTGTTCGGGTCGTACGCCCAGGCGGTCACGACAGCCATCGGCCACGCGGGGGACATCGCCGGCACGCCCGACATCGCCAAGGCGATGATGACGTACTCGGTCATCTCCCCGATCACCCTCGTCGGCGTGATTCTCGGCGGCGCGACAGTCTTCCTCTTCTCGGGGCTCGCGATCGACGCGGTGACCCGCGCCGCCGGAGCGATCGTGTTCGAGGTGCGCCGCCAGTTCCACGAGAACCCGGGCATCATGACGGGCGAGGTGCGCCCCGAGTACGCCCGGGTCGTCGACATCTGCACGCGCGACTCGCTGCGTGAGCTCGCGACACCCGGCCTGCTCGCCGCGTTCGCCCCGATCGCCGTGGGCTTCGGCCTCGGCGTCGGGCCGCTCGCCGGGTTCCTCGCCGGGGCCATCGCGACGGGCGTGCTCATGGCTGTGTTCCTGGCGAACTCGGGCGGCGCGTGGGACAACGCCAAGAAGATCGTCGAGGACGGCAGCTTCGGCGGCAAGAACTCCCCGGCACACGCTGCCGTCGTCATCGGCGACACGGTCGGCGACCCGTTCAAGGACACTGCCGGGCCGGCGATCAACCCGCTCATCAAGGTCATGAACCTCGTGGCGCTGCTGATCGCGCCGGCGATCGTGGCGGTGAGCGTCGGCGACGGTGCGAACCACGTCATCCGGATCGGGATCGCG
>JAYTSH010000540.1:0-2246 GCA_043745755.1 Cellulomonas sp.
CCGAGCCAGCCGCCGGCGACGAGCACGAGCCCGAGCACACCGGCCGACACCCCGAGCGTGATGCGGACGCGCCGGCTCCCCCTCATGGGGCGATCGTCACATACCGGGCATCATCCGACGCACTCCGCGGCGCCGATTCACCCGTCAGGCTGCTGTGGCGTTGTTCGCGGCATCCTGCGCGCCGAGGCTCCGCGCGGCGTTGCGGCGCTCGACCACCTCGTCGTCGGGCATGAGGTCGCCGGCGGCCGCAGGCGGGTACCGGACCTCGAGGTGCGGGCGGTGGACGTGGTAGCGCACCTCGACGTTCCAGTGCCGGGATGCCCAGATCGCCGCGCCCGACGCGACCAGCAGGGCGGTGACCGACCCGATGCCGACCGACCAGCGGGGGCCGAACTGCTCGGCGATCCACCCGACGATGGGCGAGCCGATCGGCGTCGCGCCGAGGAACACCATCATGTAGAGCGCCATCACGCGGCCGCGCATCGCGGGGTCGGTGTTCATCTGAATGGTCGTGTTCGCCGCCGTCATCATCGTCAACGACGCGAGACCAACCGGGATGGACGCAATGGCGTAGGTCGTGAACGACGGCATGAGAGCCATGACACCGCTCGCGATGCCAAAGGCGAAGGCCGAGCCGATCACGAGCCGGACGCGCGGCCGCTTTCGTCGGGCCGCAAGCAGCGCACCCGTCAACGAGCCGATCGCGAGGACCGAGCCGAGGATGCCGTACTCCCCCGCACCCCGGCCGAACTCGACGCGCGCCATCATGGCGCTCGTGAGCTGGAAGTTCAGGCCGAACGTGGACACGACGCCGACGACGACCATCATCACGACGATGTCGGAGCGACCGCGCACGTAGCGCAGGCCCTCGCGGATCTGCCCCTTGGCGCGTCCTGCCGTCGGCAGCTTGCACATCTCGCTCTCGCGCATCTTCGTCAGCGCGAGGAGGGTCGACGCGAACGTCAGGCCGTTGATGACGAACACCCACCCGGTGCCGACGCCCGCGATGAGCAGACCCGCGAGACCCGGGCCGATGAGCCGGGCCGCGTTGAATGAGGCGCTGTTCAGGCCGACCGCGTTGGCCAGTCCCTCGGCCGGCACCATCTCGGCGACGAACGTCTGACGCACCGGCCCGTCGATCGCCGTCACGCAGCCCAGCAGTCCCGCGAAGATGAAGACGTGCCAGAGCTGGGCGTGACCGCCGAGCACGAGGATGCCGAGCGCGGTCGCCAGGACGCCCTGTGCCGTCTGGGTCGCGAGGAGGAGCTTGCGGCGGTCGAGCCGGTCGGCGAGGAGGCCGGCCCACGGGGACAGGAACAGCGTCGGGCCGAACTGGAGCGCCGTCGTGAGGCCCACGGCGATGCCCGAGTCGTGCGACAGGACGGTCAGGACGAGCCAGTCCTGCGCGACGCGCTGCATCCACGTGCCGATGTTGGCGACGATCGCCCCGGTGAACCACAGCCGGTAGTTGACGTAGCGGAGCGAGGAGAACGTCTCTCTCATGAGTCGGCGATCCCCCGCATCAGCTGGGCAGCGACGGCCATGGTTGAACGCTCGGCCGGCGTCAGCTCGGCGAGCCTCGCCGCGAGCCAGGTGTCGCGCCGGCGCAGCGTCTCCTTGACCTCCGTCACGCCCGCGTCGGTCAGGCTCACGACGACCTGGCGCCCATCCGTGGGGTGCTCGGACTTCCGGACCAGGCCGAGCTCGACGAGCGTGTTGACGGTTCGGGTCATCGACGGCGGCTGCACGTGCTGCATCTCGGCGAGCACGCCGGGGGTCAGCGGCCCGTTCTTGCTGAGCCACCCGAGCACCGAGTACTGGTGGTCGGGGAGGTCGGCGGACCCGCGCTCGGCGCGCAGCCTGCGGGCCGAGCGGAAGATCCCGATCCGCAGGTCCGCCGCGAGCTCCGCCGGGCGGCACTGCTTGGCCGTCGGGGCGGCGGGTCGGCACTGCTTGGCCGTCGGGGCGGTGGACGCCACAAGTGCTGCAGCAGTGGTCCCTGTGCGGACGGTGAGCTCGTGCATGTACTTACCTTACCTCATTACCCTAGGTAACCACATCCCACCCCCGGACCCAGACCCCGAACCCAGACCCCGGAACCGCCGAGACTGCGCGCATGGCTGTCTTGGGCTCGGTCTGACCAGCCATCTGCGCAGTCTCGGCGGGTTCGGGGGTTCGGGGGTTCGGGGGTTCGGGGGTTCGCGGGTTCGGGGGTTCGGGGGTTCGGGGGTTCGGGGGTTCGGGGG
>JAYTSH010000541.1:0-1882 GCA_043745755.1 Cellulomonas sp.
CTGATGGCAGACTCCCGGCCGCGGCACACACTCGTCGGATGGCGGCCTTTGACGGCTCCCCCGCTCCGTCGCGAGAGCGTGGCCTTGAGTCGGTTGCTCGCCTGTCGCGCTACCGGGGGTCTCGCGTCAGCGCACCGAGTCCGACCCAAGGGTGTTCTTCAGCTGGCGCCGTCAGACCGGCAGGTCGCGGTCGAAAGGGACCTGGCAACGTTCTCCGCGGAGCGCAACGCGCGGGAAGCTGATCAACACGCCCGGGGGCCGTGGCGGCGTGCCTGTGACTACATCGCGACCGTTGGAGGTGGCGTTCCTCCCCTGCGGTGGAACAGCGCCTCGTCTGAGAGGTGAGGGACGCCCACCGTCCCGCGTGGCCGCACTCGGCGCTCGCGTGGTGCGTCGCAATCCGCGCACCGCCAACGTCCTGTGCCGCTGTCCGCGCGCGGTCATGCCGAGCTGGGGTCGCCACTAGGTTTGGCCCCATGGGGTCACGGTCGCGGCACATCAGCATCGGGATCGATCGACCTGTCTCCGTGGTCTATGACGTCGCAGCAGATCCGCTCAACCTGCCGAAGTGGGCGGCCGGCCTCGCGGGCTCCACGGTCGAGCAGGACGGCGAACAGTGGTTCACGGAATCCCCGCTGGGGCGTGTCGCGTTCACGTTCGCGCCGCGCAACGAGCTCGGCGTGCTGGACCATGACGTCACGTTGCCCTCTGGGGAGACGGTCTACAACCCGCTACGGGTCATCGGCGACGGCAACGGGTGCGAAGTGATCTTCACCCTTCGGCAACGTCCTGAGATGACCGACGAGGAATTCGAGCGTGACGCCGACGCCGTGGGGCAGGAGCTCGCCGCGCTGAAGTCTTTGGCCGAGACCGACTGAGCCGAACGCGCTCACGTGCCGCGACGCGGATGTGCCGGTCACAGAGATGAAGACCTGTCGCTACCTGCTCTGTCGAGGCCGGTCTGACTGCAGCAGTGAAGCTCTTCTCGATCTGCACTCGGGGCTGGTGTCGACAGTTCCTGCCCCCGAGAAGAGAGTCCGACTTCTCTCTGGGGCTGTGTTCCCGGTGCGTGGCCCAATAGCCTTCCCGTCATGGCTGATGACGCGGACCGTCTCTGGGTGGGGTCGATGCCCGACGCGTACGAGCACGGCCTGGTACCGGCCGTGTTCCGCCCGTTCGCGATCGATCTCGCTCGCCGGGTTGCCGCACACGCGCCACAACGCGTGCTTGAGCTGGCGGCCGGCACCGGAGTGCTCACCCGCGAGCTCGTCGCGGCCGTGGATCCCGGCTCCGCCGTCGTGGCCACCGACCTGAACGCGGCGATGGTCGAGTTCGGGAGGGCCAAGGTGCCGCAGGCGACCTGGCAGAGTGCAGACGCAACGGATCTCCCCTTCGGTCCAAGCGCGTTCGACCTCATCGCTTGTCAGTTCGGTGTGATGTTCTTTCCGGACAAGCATGCTGCTTTCTCCGATGCCCGGCGGGTGCTCTCCGCAGGTGGGAGCTTCGTGCTCAACACCTGGGCGGCTCTCGACGCGCATGACTTCCAGAGCGCCATGGTCGATGTCCTCGAGCGTGTGTTTCCTGACGATCCGCCCACTTTCTTCGCCGCGATGCCGCACGGCTACGCCGACCCCGACGTCGTCGTGACAGATCTTCGGGCGGCCGGCTTCCGCCGTGTCGATGTCGAAGCCGTGACCTGTGAAGGACGCGCCGACTCGGCTCACGCGCTGGCCGTGGGGTACTGCAGTGGCACGCCGCTCCGAGCTGCCATCGAGGCGCGGGCAGATCTGCAAGGCACGACGGACGCGATCGCGAAAGAGCTCGAGTTGCGACTCGGTACCGGCGAAGTTGTAGGACGGATGACCGCCCACGTCTTCGAGGC
>JAYTSH010000542.1:0-6950 GCA_043745755.1 Cellulomonas sp.
CATCGCGATCGAGCCGTGGTTCATGGCCGGCGGAGACGAGTACGTGATCGACCCCGACGGCTGGACCATCCGCACGGGCGACGGCTCGATCGCCGCGCATGCCGAGCACACCATCGCGATCACCAAGAACGGCCCGGTCATCCTGACCGCGCGCGACTCCTGACCCGCTGCGCTGGTTGTGGGGCTGATCGCGGCAGACAAGGATCCCGTCCAGCTCGGCAAGGACGTCAGCTCAGGCGACGAGACCGACTGAGCTCGACCGCATCCCCGACATCTCCAGCTCGGCGACCGTGGCCCGGATCGGCTCGAGCGTCGCGCCGTCAAGCAGATCGTCGCGCGTGCCGTGCGATGAGCTGTCGAGCGCGTCGCCGTGCACCGCATCCGTCTGCGCCCGGCGCGCGCTCATCAAAGTCGCGACTGTGCGCGTGCCGATCACGGCCCATACGGCGTTCGCAGCGACCGAGGCCCACACGTGTCCGCGCGCGGCCACGACACACATCATCAGCGCAGCGGCGACGTTCGCCACCTGGAAGCGTCGCGACGACACCGACCACGTGCCGCGCGAGACGAGTGCGTAGGCGGCGACGCAGGTGACCGCGCCGATCCATCCGATGGCGGTGACGACGACGTACACGAGCAGGCTCCAGAGAACGACGGGACGACGACGGCCGTCGGTCGGGTGTTCCCCGGAGCGGCTCTGCGCCCAGTCTGCGCCGACGAGACGTTCGCTTCAAGTGAACTCTGATCAACCAGGCGGTAAGCAGAACTGATGCCGATCGGCACCGGGGGGTTCCGCGTCGGGCGTCCGGCCGGGGCCTAGCATCGCCACATGCCGACAGATCCGCGCCGACTCGCTGTTCTGCTGGCCGTGTACCGAGCTGGCGGGGTCAACGCTGCGGCCGACCTTCTGCACGTGACGCCGTCTGCGGTGTCGCAGCAGATCACGCGGCTCGAGGCCGAGGAGGGCGTGCAGGTGCTCGTCCGCGGACCCCGTGGCGCGACGCTGACCCGCGCCGGTCGCATCCTCGCGGAGTCCGCCGAGCGCATCGAGGCCGAGCTCGTCGAGGCGCGCAAGGCGATCGCGACCCTCGGGGGTGAGGTCGCGGGTCGTGTGACGATCGCGGCGTTCCAGACGGCGATCCGCGCGGTCGTCGGGCCCGCGTTCGCCATCGTCGCCGAGCGGTACCCCGGGGTCGAGCTGGCGGTCGAGGAGCGCGAGCCCACGGAGTCGCTGCGACGGCTGCGCGACGGTGACGCCGACATCGTCCTGATGGAACGCGACGAGGACTCCGATGCGACGGTCCCGCGCGGGGTTCGCGACACGGTCCTGCTCGAAGAGCCGTGGCGACTTGTCCTGCCCGCCTCGGTGGCAGCACCGACGCAGCTCGCCGACCTCCGCGACGCGATCTGGGTCGGCTCCGAGCCCGGCACCGCGGCGGCTCGTGCGCTCGGCCGCGTCGCGGCGACGCTCGGAATGCGTCTGCGCACGCGCCACCAGTACTACGACTTCGACGTCGCGCTCGCACTCGTCGCCGCAGGTCAGGGAGTGGGGATGCTCCCGGCGCTCGCGCTGCAGGGTGACGTGCCGGCGGGGGTCAGCATCGTGACGGTGCCCGGCCTCGGGTCGAGGCGGCTCGTCGCGCGGCACCGAGCGACGCGACGCGAACCCGGTCCTGCGGTCGCCGCGGTCCTCGACGTGCTGCTCGGCGTCGCGGCGGAGCTCGAGCTCGGCTGATGACCCGGCGCCTCAGGTTCGCGATCATGGACCCGTGAGCACCCCGTACCGCGTCATGACCGTCTGCACCGGCAACATCTGCCGGTCGCCCATGGCCGAGGTCGTGCTGCGTGCGCGCTTCGAGTCGGCGGGGCTCGGCAGGCTGGTCGTCGTGGACTCGACGGGGACCAGCGACGAGGAGCACGGCAACCCGATCGACCCGCGCGCCAGGACGGCTCTCGCCGGCCGCGGATACGACGTCCCGCGTCGCGTCGCGCGCCAGGTCCGGGCGACCGACCTGCCCGCACACGACCTCGTGCTGGCGATGACGAGCGCGCACGCCCGGGCGCTGCGACGGCTCGCACGCGACACCGACGCTGCCGGCCGCGTCGTGATGTACCGGGCGTTCGACCCGGCTGCGCTGAGCCTGCTCGACGGCGGCCCCGAGCACCTCCTCGACGTCGACGACCCCTGGTACGGCGGCCCCGACCAGTTCGAGACGTGTCTCGACGAGATCGAGGCCGCCGTCGACGGGATCGTCTCGCACGTGCGCCGTGCGGTCGTGGTGCTGTGATGCCCACCCGACGAATCACTCTCGGCGACGCCCCGGCCATCGCGGAGCTCCGGCGGGCCAACCGGGAGTTCCTCGCTCCGTGGGAGCCGATCCGACCAGAGGGCTACACCACGGCCGACGGCCAGCGGGAGGTCATCCGGGCCGCGCTCGAGCAGCACGAGCAGGGTTCGACCCGCCCGCACGTCATCGTCGACGACTCCGGCCGCGTCGTCGGCCGCATCACGCTCAACGGCATCACGCGGGGACCGTTCCAGTCGTGCAGCCTCGGCTACTGGTTGAGCGCCGCCGAGAACGGTCGTGGCCTCGCCACCGCCGCCGTGCACGACATGATGCGGGTCGCCTTCGAGGAGCTCGGGCTGCACCGGATCGAGGCCGGGACCCTGCTGCACAACGTGCGGTCGCAGCGCGTCCTCGAGCGCAACGGGTTCGTCCGCTTCGGGATCGCCCCGGAGTACCTGAAGATCGCCGGTGCGTGGCAGGACCACGCCCTGTTCCAGGTCCTGACGAGCATCCCGGACTGACCGGGCGGCGATCACCCCGAGCGCCGACGGGCCGCCCGCCGAGCGCGGCGCAGCGAGCAGCGCAAGACTTGCGCTGTCCGTCGGCGACCGAGCCGGCGCGATCGATCGGAGCGCACGATGAAGTTCACGATCTACAAGGACAAGGCCGGGGAGTTCCGGTTCCGCCTCGTCGCCACCAACGGCAACGTTCTCGCGGCGAGCGAGGGCTACAAGGCCAAGGCCTCGGCGCAGGGCGCGATCGACCGCATCAAGGCCGACGCCGCGGGCGCAGCGGTGGTCGACGAGACGACTGCGTGAGACCGGCGTGACGCGCGGGCGGCGCGGGAGGATGTGGTCATGAAGGTCTCGCGCCGCTCGCACGTCCCGCCGTTCGCCGTCATGGAGGTCCTGGCGGCGGCCAACGCACGCCGGGCCGCCGGGGAGTCGGTGCTCAACCTGTGCGCCGGCGAACCGTCGTCGGGCGCCTCCGACGTCGTCCGCGAGCGCGCCATCGCGCTGCTCACGAGCGGCGACCTCGGGTACACCGAGTCGATGGGGGCTCCCCCGCTGCGCGCTGCGATCGCCGAGCACTACGGACGTTGGTACGGCGTCGAGGTCGACCCCGCGCGCATCGCCGTGACCACGGGGTCGTCCGGCGGGTTCATGCTCGCGTTCCTCGCCGCTTTCGACGCGGGCGATCGGGTCGCGCTGGCCAGGCCCGGCTACCCGGCCTACAAGAACATCCTCACCGCACTCGGTTGCGAGGTCGTCGAGCTCGCGTGCGGGCCCAAGACCCGCTACCAGCCGACGCTCGAGCAGCTGACCGACGCGTACGTCGACGGCGGCCTGGACGGCGTGATCATCGCAAGCCCAGCGAACCCGACCGGCACGATGATCTCGCCCGACGAGCTCGCGGGGATCGCGGCCTGGTGCGCTGAGTTCGACGTGCGGCTCATCAGCGACGAGATCTACCACGGCATCACCTACGGCGGTCCGGGCAGCGCGCGCAGTCTGCTTCAGTCGACCGCCGCGCAGTACCTCGACCGGGGTGCGGTCGTCGTGAACTCGTTCTCGAAGTACTGGGCCATGACCGGCTGGCGGCTCGGCTGGCTCGTCCTGCCGGACGACCTGATCACCCCGATCGACGCGCTCGCGAGCAACGTCGCGCTGTGCCCGCCCGCGCTAGCGCAGTATGCGGGCGTCGCGGCGTTCAGCCCCGAGGGGTACGCGGCAGCGCAGGCCAACGTCGAGCAGTACGCCGCGGCGCGATCGCTGCTGCTCAGGCGGCTGCCAGAGCTCGGCTGGATGCGCGTGGCCCCGGCCGACGGCGCCTTCTACCTGTACGCCGACATCGTGACGTCGGGCCTGGACTCGGTCACCTGGTGCGCGCGGCTGCTCGCTGAGACCGGCGTCGCGCTCACGCCCGGCACGGATTTCGACGCGGTCGACGGGAACAGGTGGGTGCGGCTGTCCTTCGCGTCCTCGGTCGACGTCGTCGGTGAGGCGGCCGACCGCATCGTGGCGTGGCAGCGCACGCTCTGACGCGTCACCGTTTCAGCTGACGAGTACGCCCTGCACGTCGGGTTGCGGATTACCGCAGACTGTGAGCGATGCCCGGGCGCTCGGCCTCCGGCAGGTTGAAGGAGGACACCTGTGCCCCTGAAGCACCCGGCCGCCAAGCAGCCACGCGTCACCGAGATCTCCGTCGACCCGTTGTACGACCTCGGAGGTGAGTCGATCCCGCGGCACCGGCTCGGCCCGCACGAGGTCCCGGCGGGCGTGGCGTACGAGACGATCCATGACGAGCTGATGCTCGACGGGAACGCGCGGATGAACCTCGCGACGTTCGTCACGACCTGGATGGAGCCGGAGGCGGAGCGGCTGCTGAGAGAGTCCTTCGACAAGAACATGATCGACAAGGACGAGTACCCGCAGACCGCCGAGATCGAGATGCGCTGCGTGAACATCCTCGCCGACCTGTGGAGTGCGCCGGACCAGGCGACCGCGACCGGCTGCTCGACCACGGGCTCCAGCGAGGCGGCGATGCTCGGCGGGCTGGCCCTCAAGCGCCGGTGGCAGCACAGGCGTCGTGCCGAGGGCAGGGCGACGGACAAACCCAACCTGGTGATGGGGATCAACGTCCAGGTCTGCTGGGAAAAGTTCGCGAACTACTGGGACGTCGAGATGCGTCTGGTGCCGATGGAGGGTGGCCGCCTCCACCTCGGTGCGGCCGAGGCCGTGGCGCTGTGCGACGAGAACACGATCGGTGTCGTCGCCGTCCTCGGCTCGACCTTCGACGGTTCCTACGAACCGGTCGCCGACATCTGCGCGGCCCTGGACGCCTTCCAGGAGCGGACCGGGATCGACGTCCCCGTCCACGTCGACGGCGCATCCGGCGGGTTCGTCGCGCCGTTCCTCGACCCGGACCTCGCGTGGGACTTCCGCCAGCCGCGGGTGGCCTCGATCAACGTGTCGGGGCACAAGTACGGGCTTGTCTACCCGGGGGTCGGCTGGGTCGTCTGGAGAGACGCCTCTTGCCTGCCCGAGGACCTGATCTTCTGGGTGAACTACCTCGGCAACGACATGCCCACGTTCGCTCTGAACTTCTCCCGCCCCGGTGGGCAGGTGGTCGCGCAGTACTACAACTTCTTGCGCCTGGGCTTCGAGGGCTTCCGCAAGGTCCAGCAGTACTCCCGGGACGTCGCCACCCGCCTTGCGGACACGATCGCGGGGCTCGGACCGTTCGAGCTGTTGACCCGCGGCGACGAGCTGCCGGTCTTCGCGTTCGTCCTTCGGCCGGAGATCGAGAACTTCACCGTCTTCGACGTCTCGGCTGCGCTGCGCGAGCGCGGCTGGCTGCTGCCCGCCTACACCTTCCCCAAGAACCGTGACGACATCGTCGCGCTGCGCGTGGTGGTCAAGCGCGGCTTCAGCCACGACATGGCGGACCTGCTCGTGGCGGACATCGAGCGCGAGCTGCCGCGGCTGCAGGCCCAGGCCGCGCCGGCGCGCCTGGGTCCGGTCCACTCCAGCTTCCATCACTAGGACGGCCTTCCATCACCAGGACAACGCGCATGCCCCACCCGGGTGCATCCCATTCTGGTAGCGTCTTGGTATGAGCACGCAGATCGCCGTCCGACTGCCGGATGACCTGGTCGCCTTCGTCGACGACCTCGTCAGTCATGGCGAGGCCACCAGCCGCGCAGCCGTGGTGTCCCGAGCCCTCGAACGCGAACGCCGTCGAAGAGTTGCCGAACGAGACGCAGCCATCCTCGCCCACGCCGGCACGGACCCCGACCTGGACAGCCTTGCGGAATACGCGGTCGGCACGGCGATGGACGACCTCGACTGATGCGACCCATCCACTCCGCACGCCTGGACAAGACACGACCGGTGCTGATCCTCACCCGTGAGATCGTGCGCCCCCACCTCAGCCGGGTCACCGTCGCGCCCATCACCAGCACCATTCGCGGCCTGTCCACGGAGGTGCCGGTGGGCCGAGCCAACGGGCTCGATCATGAAAGCGTCGTCAGCTGCGACAACATCGTCACGGTGCCCGTGAGTGCGCTCGGGCACCAGCTCGGCTTCCTTCTGGCAGAACAAGAAGCCGCGCTCACGGCGGCGATCCGGGCCGCGCTCGACCTCGACTGAACAGGCCGACATGACCCGACCCCGACGCCCGCTCATAGCAGCCGTCTGAGCTCTCGGGGCTGGCCGGACCTACCGGTTCCGGTGGCATGCCCGGTGATGTACGTGCACCACATCCGGTTCGGGGCGCCGGCGACGAACCGGCGCTGGACCAGGTCCTCGCGCAGCTGTCAGCCGCCGCCGGGGTGACTGACGTGACACCAGTCAGGTCTGCCGCGTCTCCGAGGGTGCGCGGCTCAGACCGGGGCCAGCGCGGTGTGCGGACCGTCGGGGAGCTCGACGTCGATCACGTCGGCCGGGCGGACGAGCCCGCTCACGAGCACCACACCCATGACGCCGGCCTTGCGGACGAGGTTGCCGCTCGCGTCACGGTCGAGGACCGCACGCATGAGGCCGTCCTGGTGGCCGTCGATCTGCGTGCACGGGTTCCGGAGGCCGGTGAGCTCGACGACGGCGTGGTCGCCGAGGTGGAGCCGCGTGCCGACGGGCAGGCTGAGCAGGTCGATGCCGCGGG
>JAYTSH010000543.1:0-3060 GCA_043745755.1 Cellulomonas sp.
GCGACGTCGTGCATCAAGGTGGTCAGCGCGGCGATGTCGAAGTCGTCCTGGAGGCACTCGCGCACGGCCTCGAGCAGGATCGGGAAATCGGGGTACTGCGCAGCGACGCTCAGGAGCTGTGCCGAACGCTGCCGCTGCTGCCACAGCGGCTGACGCTTGTCCGGGCGACGCCGTGGCAGCAGCAGCGCGCGGGATGCCGCCTCCCGGAAGCGGGCCCCGAACATCGCCGAACCGCCGAGCTGGGCGCGCACGGCGTTGGCCACGTCGTCCGCGTCGATGAGCAAGTCGGCGGCTTCGATGGCCGGCCCGTCGTCGGACCATCGGGCCCCCGCGTCGCCGCCGGCCGGGGCGTCCGTGGCCATCAGGTCGGGGAGGCGCAGCACGATGCCGTCGTCGGCGTGGATGGCTGCGACGTCGACCCCGAAGCGTTCGCGCAGGCGGGCCGCGATGACCAGCGCCCACGGACCGTGCACGCGTGCGCCGTACGGCGAGTGGACGACGATGCGCCAGTCACCGATCTCGTCCCGGAAACGCTCGACGACGAGCGTGTCGTCGGTCGGCACCTCGCCTGTCGCGGCCCGCTGCTCATGGACGTATGCCAGCAGGTTGTCGGCTGCCCACGCGTCGAGACCGGCCCGCTCGACCGACGCGCGGGCCTCGACCTCGGGCAGCGCCAGGAGCTCACGGACCCAGGCACCCATCGCCCGGCCCAGCTCGGCCGGGCGTCCGGGCGAGTCCCCCTTCCAGAACGGCAGCCGGCCCGGGACGCCCGGCGCGGGGGAGACGACCACGCGGTCGGGGGTGATCTCCTCGATGCGCCACGTGCTCGACCCGAGGGTGAACGTGTCACCGACGCGCGACTCGTAGACCATCTCCTCGTCGAGCTCGCCCACGCGCTTGCCGCCGCGCGGGCGTCCCGCGGTGCGCTCGTCGTCCGCGGGCACATCGCTCGAGGCTGACGGGCCCGCGAGGAACACGCCGTACAGGCCGCGGTCGGGGATCGTCCCGCCGCTCGTGACCGCGAGCCGCAGAGCCCCCGGCCGGGCCGAGAGCACGTCGAGCGTGCGGTCCCAGACGATGCGCGGCCGCAGCTCGGCAAACTCCTCGCTCGGGTAGCGGCCGGCGAGCATGTCCAGGACGGCGTGGAGGGTCGCGTCGCCGACGTTCACGAACGGCGCGGACCGACGCACCAGCGCAGCGAGATCGGCGACTGACCAGTCCTCGACGGCGACCATCGCGACGACCTGCTGCGCGAGGACGTCGAGCGGGTTCGACAGCACGGCCAGCTCCTCGAGCTCACCCCGCCGCATGCGGGACGCCGTGACGGCTGCGGGGACGAGCTCGCCGCGGAAGGTCGGGAAGACGACCCCCCGCGAGACGGCTCCGACCTGGTGCCCCGCGCGACCGACGCGCTGCAGGCCGCTCGCGACCGACGGCGGCGTGCCGACCTGGACGACGAGGTCGATCGAACCCATGTCGATGCCGAGCTCGAGCGAGCTCGTCGCGACGACCGCCGGGAGCCGCCCTGCCTTGAGCTCGGTCTCGGTGCGGGTACGTTCCGCTCGGCTCATCGACCCGTGGTGGGCGCGCGCGAGGATCGTCGACGCGTCGCGCGTGTCTATGCCCACGGCCGTGCCGGACTCGCCGGGGGACTGCGTGGGACGCAACGTGCCGGGGTCCGGGACGAACGCCCCGTTGCGCTCGGCCCACACCTCGTTCATCCGTGCGGTCAGGCGCTCGGCGCCGCGGCGGGAGTTCGTGAAGACGAGCGTCGTGCGGTGGCCCGCAACGAGGTCGACGACACGCTCCTCGACGTGCGGCCAGATCGACGGGCGCGTGACGGGACCTGCCGCCCGACCCGTCAGGTCGACCTCGCCGGGTGGCAGCGCAGGGACGCCGGTCGGGCGTCCGCCGCGCATGCCGGGGGTGGCGCCGAGGTCGGAGAGGTCAGGCACGGGGACGACGACGGACACCTCGATCCGCTTGGTCGAGGGGGGCTGCACGACGACGACACGCCGCCCGCCGTCGACCGCGGACCGTGCGCCGCCGAGGAAGCGTGCGACCGCGCCGACCGGTCGGACGGTTGCGGACAGGCCGACCCGCTGCGCCGGACCCGGGCCGCCAGGGCGGTCGAGCAGCGCGTCGAGCCGTTCGAGCGACACGGCCAGGTGTGCGCCGCGCTTCGTGCCGGCGACCGCGTGGATCTCGTCGAGGATCACCGTCCGGACCCCCGCGAGGCCGGCGCGGGCAGCCGAGGTCAGGATGAGGTAGAGCGACTCAGGGGTCGTGATGAGGATGTCAGGCGGGCGCGTCGCGAATGCCCGGCGCTCGGCCGGTGGAGTGTCGCCCGTGCGGACACCCACCTGCACGTCCGCGAGCTCGAGCCCGGCGCGCGTCGCTGCCTGCCGGATCCCGACGAGCGGCGAGCGCAGGTTCCGCTCGACGTCGGCCGCCAGCGCCTTGAGCGGTGAGATGTACAGCACCCGGCAGCGTTCGATCGCAGGGAGGTCCGCCACCGGCACGGCTGGGCCGGGACCGTGCGCAGCGGCGCTGTCCGCTGCCTCGGGCGCGCCGTCGCGACCGGGCGAGAGGAGGCTGTCGATAGCCCACAGGAAGGCCGCGAGGGTCTTGCCCGAGCCGGTCGGGGCGACGACCAGCGCGTGCTCACCCGACGAGATGGCCGACCACGCGCCCACCTGCGCCGAGGTCGGACTGGCGAAGGCACCCGTGAACCAGTCCCGGGTGGGCGCCGAGAAGCGTGCGAGCACCTCCGAATCGTCGTTCACCGGAACATTGTTGCCGTCTGTACCCACATCGCGCGGATCGCGGTCGGAGCCGGTGGCCGAGTGCGCCGTCGACGGGTGGCAGGCTGTGCGGATGCGCCTACGCGAGTTCTGGCAGCTGGTCGATGAGGTCTTCGGCCGGGTGCACGGACGCGCCCTGACGAACGACCTGGTCCTGACCGCGCTCGACGGCCGGACGGCGGCGGCTGCGCTCGAAGACGGTGAGGAGCCGCGCACCGTCTGGCACACGCTGTGCGACGCGATAGAGATCTCGGAC
>JAYTSH010000544.1:0-1625 GCA_043745755.1 Cellulomonas sp.
CCCCCGCCGAGCGAGACGATCGCGTCGCTGCGGGTGAAGTCGGCCTGCCCGAGCACCTGCCAGCAGAACGCCGCGACCTGGGCGGTCTTCGCGGCCTCGGCGTCGGGAACCTCGGCGAGCAGGGCCTCGTACCCGTGGGCGAGGAGGTCGTCGCGGATCGCGTCCGCCGACGTCGCGAGAGCGGCCGCGTGGATGACGAGGACGCGCTTCACCCGGTCACCGAGCAGACGCGGCAGCTCGCCGAGCAGGTGATGCCCGATGACGACGTCGTACGGTGCGTCCCCAGCGACGCTCACGACCCGCGCGCCACCGTGCGCCTGAGTGCTCGTCATGCCTGGCCCCCGTTCCCAGTGCTCCGGCCGAGCCTCAACTGGCTCAGTCCCCGCTCGATCTCCTCGGCGATCTCCGTGGGCGTCACACCATCCGTGGGAACGCGCAACGTCGCAACCCGCTCGTACACCGGGCGCCGCTCGTCCATCAGAGCCGCCCACCGCGCGCGCGGATTTCCGAGCAGGAGCGGGCGGGCGGTGTTGAACCCGACGCGGGGCGCCGCATGCGCGAGCGAGACGTCCAGGAATACGACGACGCCGCCGCCCGCGGTGTAGGCGGCGAGGACCGCCTGGGTGGCGTCGTCCAGCACCGATCCACCGCCGAGCGCGAGCACGCCGTCGTGCTCGGTGAGCGCGGCCGCCACCGCCGCTCGTTCGAGCTCCCGGAAGGCGGGCTCACCGTCGTCGATGAAGATGTCGCTGATCGCCTTGCCGGCGGCGCACTCGATGTCGTCGTCGGTGTCTCGGACGGCCAGCTGCCAGCGTCCGCCGAGCGCGGCCGCGACGGTCGACTTGCCGGATCCGGGCGGTCCGATGAGCACGATGCGCGGGCCGCCGCCGGGGCGCACTGCTGGGAGGTCGTCAGGCACAGGGGAACGGTACCGCCCGCCGGTGGTCTCAGGGCCCCGGTGGACCGCCGACGAGTACGACGACGGCAAGGACCGCCAGGGCACACCAGACGAGCACGACGGCCACGAGCGGCCACGAGAGCTGGACCACGCTGCGCTCCACGAGGTCGGTCGCAAGCCAGCGGGCGAGTGATCGGAGCTGGACAGCCGCGATCGCGCGCCACGCGAACGACGCGATCACGGCAGCGACGACAACCACCAGTGCCGCGCCGGTGACAGGCGCAGCGGAGGTGCAGCAGTGCGGTCCCGCCGATGTGAACAGTCCGGTCGCCCAGGTCAGCCAGCGTTCGATGACGACGGCGACGTTGTCGACAGCGTCGACCTGCCGGAGCCACCGTCCCCATGCCGCCAGCTGCGTCCAGCGACCCGCTGCGACGAGAGCCGCCGCGCCGAGCCAGGTCACGACGCGCAGGACGAGCGACAGCCAGTCCCGGCCCTCCCAGGGCATCCAGCTGGTCCCCGTGCCGCCGGAGTCCTGGAGGGCGGGCCGGGCACGCAGTCCACGTCGCGCGCCGAGCTGGGCTCCGCCAGGCGCGAGAGCACCGGGCCGCAGCGCGAGCTCGCGGATACGAGGCAACGCACCGCTCGCGTGCGCGAGCACCCGCGGGACCGTCTCGGCAAGGTCAGTGGCGTAGGACGTGTGGTCGTGCAGCACCGACATCGCGCC
>JAYTSH010000545.1:0-9847 GCA_043745755.1 Cellulomonas sp.
CGTCACGTCGACCCGCTGCAGGTCGCGCGCGCCCCGGATCCGAGCGAGGTCCGGACCGAGCCAGCCGTCGACGTCTGCGAGCAGCGCGTCGTCCGACACGTCGGGCCAGGGCGGGCCGAGCGTCGCATGCAGGAACGCCATCCGGCGGCGGAGACTGGTCGCGGTCGCCGACCACGGGAGCAGCTCGAGGCCGTCGTGGTCGAGTCCGTCCCGGACAGCCGCCGCCACGAGCGCACGCGGCGGGTCGGCGATCGCCGTCGACGACAGCGCGATCGCGCCCAGGCGCCGGATGCGCCGAGCGACGACCTGCCCGTCGGACCACGAGACGCTGTCCTCCTCGGTGAGCAGCGACGGTGCCGCCTCGAGCGCGAGCGACTCGTCGAGTGGCGCCGCCGAGCGGATCGTCGCGTCACGTCGACCCGCCCCGCGGTCCGCATCCGCGATCGCGAGCCAGGCGCACCCCGCGAGCGGGGACGCATCGGCTGGGAGTGAAGCGCCGGTGCCCGAGGCCATCAGGTACGCCGAGCCGCCGGGCCGCCGTCGCGCGATGCGGTCAGGGTGGGCCAGCGCGACCACGAGCCCGACGGCGAGGTCGTCGGTCAGGTGACCGTCGCGCGCCCGTGCCCGTTCGCCGAAGGGCAGCGCGGCCTGCAGCCGCTTCGCCTGGGCGGCCCAGCTCGTGGTGTCGGGGCCGCCGCGGCGCAGGGCCCGCAGTGCCGCGACGAGGTCGCCGCCGGGTGCGCGCACATCTTCCGCGAGCAGTGCGACGACCTCGGCGGCGCGGTCCGGCCCGACGACGTCCGCCGCATCCAGGAGCGCGCGCGCGAGCCTCGGGTCAGCCGCGATCCCCGCGATCCGGCGCCCGCGCTCGGTGACCCGGCCGTCCGCGTCGACCGCGTCGATCCCGAAGAGGGTGCTGCGCGCTGCCGCGAGCGCGGCCTCGGGCGGGGGGTCCAGGAGCGCAAGGCCCGAACCGTCCGGACTCCCCCAGCACGCGAGGTCGAGCGCGAAGGCCGTGAGGTCGGCCGTCCTGATCTCGGGCTCGGGATGCTCTCGCAGGCGCGCGTGCTCGGCGAGCGACC
Organism: Cellulomonas sp.; assembly: GCA_043745755.1. Lineage (GTDB taxonomy): Bacteria > Actinomycetota > Actinomycetes > Actinomycetales > Cellulomonadaceae > Cellulomonas_A. The sequence goes on from JAYTSH010000545.1 coordinate 1,083, forward strand.
AGCAGCGGTAGACCGCCCCGGGCCCCTCACGCCCGGCGCGGCCAGCACGCTGGTCGGCGGCCGCCCGGCTCACTCCGACGGTGACGAGTCCCGCGAGTCCGCGCCGGTGATCGGTGCGCGGCTCGCGTGAGAACCCTGCGTCGACGACGACCCTGACCCCGGGAACGGTCAGAGACGACTCGGCCACGGCAGTCGAGACGACGACCCTGCGCCGCAGGCCGGGCGTCAGCGCGAGGTCTTGTTCCCGATCAGACAGGCGTCCGTGCAGCGGGCGAACGTCCGCATCGATCCCAGCGAGCCGGCGCGCCACGCCGTTGACCTCGCCTACGCCCGGCAGGAACACAAGGACGTCGCCGGAGCGCTCAGCCAGTGCCCGGCGCGTGCACGCAGCCACATGGTCAAGGAATAGCGGGGTGACCCCGCGCTCGTCCGTCCGCGCGACCCGCGAAGGCGGCGGGCACCACACGTGCGCCACAGGGTGCAGGGCGCCCCGGACCGTGACCACGGGCGCGGGGTCGGCCCCGCCGAGCAGCGCGGCGATGCGTTCGGCCTCGAAGGTCGCCGACATCGCGACCAGCGTCAGGTCAGCGCGCAGGTGGGTGCGCACGTCCACCAGCAGCGCAAGCGCCAGATCACCGTCCAGCGATCGCTCGTGGCACTCGTCGAGCACGACGGCGTCCACGCCCGGGAGGTCGGGGTCGCGCTGCAGCCGGCGCAGCAGGACGCCGGTCGTCACGATCTCGATCCGCGTGGCTCGGCTGCTGCGGTGCTCGCCCCGCACCGCGTACCCCACGCTCTCCCCCACCGGCTCGCCGAGCAGCTGCGCGAGCCTCCGCGCGGCGGCGCGCACCGCGATGCGCCGCGGCTGGGTCACGACGACGCGCCCTTCCACGAGCACCGCGAGTGCGGGCGGCACCATCGTCGTCTTGCCCGTCCCAGGCGGAGCCTGCACGACGGCGAGCCCCCGCGCACCGACGGCGCCGGTGAGTGCGGGCAGCCCTGCGAGCACCGGAAGGTCGGGTGGGGCGGCCAGCAGCCTGCGGATCGCGTCGTCGGCCACACGTGAAGTGTGCCCGCCTCACCAAGGTCCGAGCGACGACGTGCGCCGAGGCTGCCGCAAGGGGACCCTGGAGCCCGCGCCCGATCCAGGGTGACCCGCGATCGGAACACCATCGGAGACGACATGTCGACCCTTCCCCCCAGCGTGCGCCTCGAGACCGGTCGGGGCGGGCTGCCCGTCCTACGCGTGACCGCGCCCGCAGCGACTGCGGAGATCTACCTGCACGGTGCCCACGTGACGAGCTGGGCGCCGATGGATCAGCAGCCCGTGGTGTGGCTCAGCGCCGCGAGCCGCTTCGACGCGGACTCGGCGATTCGGGGCGGCGTGCCGATCTGCTTCCCGTGGTTCGGCGCGCGCGCCGGTCACCCCGAGGCCGCGCGGCACGGCTTCGCCCGACTGTCCAACTGGGAGCTCGTCGACACTCACGGCCAGGGTGACGAGGTCGTCGTCCAGCTCCGCCTCACCGACAGCGAGGCGACCCGGGCGTCCGACTGGCCGTACATGTTCGCCGCGACGTTCACCGTCGTGGTCGGCGCGCAGCTGTCGATGACGCTCGACGTCATGAACCGCGACACCATGGAGCTCACGTTCGAGGAGGCGCTGCACACGTACCTCGCCGTCGGCGACGTCCGAGCCACCGAGGTCAGCGGTCTCGAGGGGACGCCATACGTCGATCGTCCGACGGGTCCGGACCCGGTCCCGGGCGAACCCGGAACCGTGCGCTTCACGGGCCTCACCGACCGTATCTACCTCGCGACGGCTGCGCGGACGACGGTGCGCGACATGGCGGGCGGGCGCTCGATCGGCATCAGCAAGGACGGCTCGGACAGCACGGTCGTCTGGAACCCGTGGATCGACAACGCCCGGGCGATGGCCGACTTCGGCGACGACGAGTGGACCGGGATGGTCTGCGTCGAGACGTGCAACGTGCGCGACGACAGCGTGCTGCTCGAGCCCAACCAGAGCCACACCATGACGGTACGCCTGGAAGTCAGTGAGCTGTCGACCCCGTGAGGAGCCCGCGCACGAACGCCGCCTGACCCGCGTGCTGCAGGTCGTCCGCGATCACGCTGACGAGCCGCACCCCGAGCGTGACCGGCGGGTCCCACCGCGCGTCGACGATGCGCCCGAGGTCCTCGTCGATGAGTTGTCCGACGAGCGCGACGGTCCGCTCGTGGACCGCCTGGTGGTAGCCGGTGAGGAGTTCCCCCGACGAGACGCGCACGGCCGCGCCCTGGTCGGACGTGTGCCGGTAGCCGGTCTCCGCTGGGCCCGACGGCAGCCCGAACCGGCCGTACCACCCCGCGGTCGTCCAGATCTGCTCGGTGCCGAACGCGTCCGCGACATGGTCGTCCTGCACGCGCGTGAGGTGCCACACGAGCCACGCGACGGAGTTCCCGCGACCCTCTGGGCGCACCACGAGCTGCTCGGGCGAGAGGCCGCCGACCGCCGCCTCCACCACCTCACGGATACGACCGAACGCATCCACCAGGACCTCAGCCCATGTCATGACGACCCCTTCGTGTGCAAGGCGCGGACACCAGCACGCGAGTCCGTGCGTCGAGGTCGCCCGTCGAGGTCGCGCGCCGACGTCGCCCCGCGCCGTCGGCTTCGACTCGCGGGCTCCAGGGCCCGCCGGTAGCGTGCCGAGGCAGCGAGACGTCAGATCTGACCGAACGAGTCCCGTGGCCGCGACAACGTCCGACCCCGCAACCGACGCGGCCCACCGATCGCCGGTCACGCGTTTCCTCGATGTGCTCGGACCGGGGCTCGTCACCGGTGCCTCGGACGACGACCCGTCTGGCGTGGCGACCTATGCTCAGGCCGGCGCCACGTTCGGCAACGGCACGCTCCGGACTGTTCCGCTCATGATCGCCCAGCAGGAGATCTGCGACCGCACCGCCCTCGCCACGGGCAAGGGTCTCGGCGCCCTCGCGCGGGCGAAGTTCAGGACGAAGGCCATGGCAGTCACCGTGCTGCTCGCCATCGCCCTGATCGGTGATCGCTGCCGGTCCGTTGCTCGTCGTCGTGATGCTCATCTCCCGGGATTGTCAGCTGAAGGGCAGGTACTGCAACGGCAAGCTCGCGGCGACGCTCGGCCGGACGACGGCGGCGCTCATGCTGGTCGCCGGCGCGGTCGGTCTCTGGCTGACCGTCACGGGCAGCTGACAGGACCTGCGCGGCAGCCCAGCGCGCCGGGCATATCCTCTCCATGGCCCCGCCACGATCGCGAGACCCCAGCCCGACGTGGGAGAACACAGATGCCCGGACGCTCGATCGTCATCACCGGTGCGAGCGACGGGATCGGGGCGGCGGCGGCGAGCGAGCTCACCCGCGCCGGGGACCGTGTCGTCGTCGTCGGTCGGTCCGCGGAGAAGACTCGCGCCGTGGCGGCCGAGCTCGGCGCCGAGGCGTTCCTGGCCGACTTCGCCCGACTCGACGAGGTCCGCGAGCTGGCCGACCGGTTGCTCGAGGCATACCCCCGCATCGACGTCCTCGCCAACAACGCCGGCGGCATCATGGGCGCTCGCGCGGAGACCGTCGACGGTCACGAGAAGACCTTCCAGGTCAACCACCTCGCGCCGTTCCTGCTGACCACGCTGCTCCTCGACCGTCTGATCGAGTCGAACGCGCGAGTCATCACCACCTCGAGCGTGGCCAACTCGGCGTTCGGGCACCTCGAGATCGACGACCTCGACGCCCGCGGGAAGTATTCGCCGAACAAGGCGTACGGCGACTCGAAGCTCGCCAACATCCTGTTCACCAAGGAGCTGCACTCGCGCTACGCGGCGCGCGGCATCACCGCGGCGTCGTTCCACCCCGGTGGCGTCGCGACCAATTTCGCGGCCGACTCGACCAGCCCGATGCGGTTCGTCTACAACACGGCGCTCCGGCGCGTCCTCATCTCCCCGGAGAAGGGCGCGGACACGTTGGTCTGGCTCGCGACGGCGGAGCCGGGTGCAGACTGGGTCTCCGGGGAGTACTACGTCAAGCGCAAGGTCGCCAAGGCGAACGCGCAGGCGTACGACGCCGACCTGGCCCGCGAGCTGTGGGACCGCAGCGCTGCGATGGTCGGCTAGCTGCCCTGCCCCATGCTCCACAACGTCCAGATGGCTGTGCGCATCGCGCGCGGTTGGTGCAGCGTCGCCACGATGGCGCTCGCAACGTCCTCGGGGGTCAGCCACTCGCTCGACCGCGGGTCGTCCTCGGTGCGTCCCGCGCCGACCGCGAACTCGGTCGAGGTCCCCGCCGGGCAGATCAGCGTGACGCGGATCCCCTGCCCGCGCAGCTCGCGGTCGAGCGCGCCGGCGAGGCCCACCTGCGCGTGCTTGGTGCCGGCGTAGACCGCCTCGTCGGCACCCCCGCGGAACCCCGCGACGCTCGACACGATGACCACGTCGCCGCCGTTGCCCGTGAGCAGGACCGGCAGAGCCGCGCGCACCATCCACACGGTGCCCGCGTAGTTCGTGTCCATCATCGTCGCGAGGTCCTCGTCGCTGTGGTCGAGGATCCCGCCGTACATCCCGATGCCCGCGTTCGCGACGACCGAGTCGAGCCGGCCCCACTGGTCGATCGCAGCGGCGACGAGCCGGGCGTTGTCGGCGGGCACGCGGACGTCCATCGGGACGCCGACGGCGTTGTCCGCGCCGAGCTCGGCGACCAGTGCGTCGAGCCGCTCAACGCGACGTCCACCCAGTGCGACCCGTGCGCCCTCGGCGACCAGGAGCCGAGCGGTCTCACGCCCGATGCCCGCGGTCGCGCCGGTCAGCGCAACAACGGTTCCGGTGAGGTCACGGGTGGTCGGCATGAGGATCTCCTGATGGCGAGGGGCGACGGGCGAGGGTTCTTCCAACCTATTCCACCGTCGGTCCGCTCAGGTTCCGCCGTCGCCTGCGATCTGCTCGACGGCCCGGTGGGCGCTCGTCGGGTCGAGGTACCGCCCGCCGCGCCGCGCGGCACGCCCGTCTGACGCGATGTCATACACCAGAAGGTGCCCCGACGGGAGGTTGAGGTCACCGACTTCCCGCTCGTTGAGGTCGCCGATCAGCGCGCACGCGGCCCGCAGCGAGCTGCCCTGCGCGACGACGACCTTTCCGCCGCGGCCGAGCACCGGCACGCTGTCGGCCACCCCGGCCCGACCCGGGCGCACGACAACCCGGGCACCGGGCCAGGCCGGGCGGTCATGCGACCAGCCACATCACGAGGATCCCCAGCGCGGCCGCGCCGACGGCCAGAAGAAGCGTGCCGAGCGCGTTGGCGACCGCTCGGCGGTAGTCACCTTGCTGCGCCAAACGGACGGTCTCGACCATCGCGGTCGAGAAGGTCGTGTAACCGCCGCAGAAGCCGACGGCCGCGACCACATAGACGGTCGTCGGCAGGGAGTGGTAGGCCGACGCGCCCGCCAGGAGCCCGAGGAGCGCCGAGCCCGAGACGTTGATCAGGACCGTCGCGAGAGGGAACACCCGGCTCCGGCGGCCACGGATCAGCCCGTCGACGACGAACCGGGTTGCCGCACCGAGACCGCCGAGCAGCGCCACGAGGAGCAGGGTCATCTTGCCTGCTCGGACACCGGTCGGTCGGCGCTGTCGCGGCCCCGCGCACCACGTCGCTTGTCGTGCCGTGCCGCCACCGCGACGCCGAGCAGGCACGCGAGCAGCCCGCACGTGAGGCTCGCCACCGCGTACGACGCCGCGGTGAGCACCTGACCGTGGGCGAGCAGCCGTTCGAGCTCGAGCGCAAGGCTGCTGAAGGTCGTGAACCCGCCCAGGACACCGGTGCCGACCCCGAGGCGCACCGCGCGACCTCGGGGGCTCTCGCCGCCGCGCCGCAGGAGCGCCTCGAGCAGCGCGCCGAGCAGGAACGAGCCGAGCACGTTGGCCACGAGGGTCGGGACCGGCCAGCCGCCGTGGCTGGGCAGCGACTCGCTCAGCAGGTAGCGGCCGGTGGTGCCGACCATGCCGCCGAGCGCGACCAGCGCGACGAGGGGGCCGTCCAGGCGATGAGCCGGCCTCATCCGTCGCTCCGGTGCGATGCGACGCGACCGCGCCAGGCAGCGCACCGTGTTCTTTTCATCGCACGTCTCCAGCCGCACCGGCACTCTTGGGCGGCGTCACTCTACGCCGCCCGGACGTGGCGTCGGGTGCTGCCGGACTCGCGTGCACGCCCCGCGACGTCCGTGACCTCTGGTCGCGAATCGTGCGGCTCACCAGCGCGTATCGTCGACAAGGCAGTACGTCCACTGCACTCAACGGAGAGGTCAGATCATGGACACAACCCGTCACCAGGGCAAGGTCGCCATCGTCACGGGGGCCGCGAACGGCATTGGCCGCGCCACAGTGCTGCGGCTCGCGAGCGAGGGCGCGACCGTCATCGGGTGCGACGTCAATGCCGCGGCGCTGAGCGAGACCGAGCAGCTGCTGACCGAGGCCGGCAAGACGGCCCAGCTGGTCGTCGCCGACATCGGCCGCCAGGAAGACGTCGACCGCGTGGTCGCGGCGGCAGGTCCCACCATCGACATCCTGGCGAACGTCGCCGGGATCATGGACAACTTCGTGCCGCTGGGCGAGCTGGACGACGCGCTCTGGGAGCACGTCATGGGCGTCAACGTCACCGGCGTGATGCGCATGACCCGCGCGGTGCTGCCGACGATGGAGGCTGCCGGCCACGGCGCGATCGTCACGGTCGCGTCGAAGGCGTCGCTCGGGGCCGGAGCGGCTGGAGCCTCGTACACGACGTCCAAGCACGCCGTGATCGGCTTGATCAAGAGCGTCGCCTACTACTACGGCGGCAAGGGGATCCGGTCCAACGCCGTGCTCCCCGGCGGCGTCATGACCGCGATCGGAGCCACGTCCAACCCGCGGGTGCCGTGGGCGATGGAACGTGCTCGGCTGTCGATGGCGACCATGTCCCGCATTGCCGACCCCGACGAGATCGCGACGGTCATCTCGTGGCTCGCGTCCGACGAGGCGTCCAACGTCAACGGCGCGGTCGTCAGCGCCGACGGCGGATGGGCTACGGCCTGACCCGTCGAGTTGCACTGGACGGCGCCGCGACCCGAGAGGGACGCGGCGCCGTCGCTTGTGCCGGGGCTGCTGGCGTCGGCACCCCCAGGGGTGTCAGACCGACGCAGGCTCCATCGACGTCTCGACGTTGAGGATGTTCCCGTCGGGATCGGCGAACCAGACCGACCTCATGTCGCCCATCGACGCGACCCCGTCCTCCCAGGACATGCCAGCGAGCTCGAAGGTCCGGAACTCCAGGCCGCTTGCGCGCAGCGCCGCGACCTCGGCGTCGAACTCGCCCCCGGGGACCTGGAACGACGCCGCTGTTGCCTTGTTGGACCCGGCGTAGGCCGAGGGGTACACGAGGATCTGGCTCGAACCAGCTCGGTACATGACCCCGTCAGGCGCATCACCGACCGGGGTGAATCCGAGGAGGTCCTCATAGAAGGTACGTGCCTTCTCGAGGTCCCGGACCGCGAGGGTGGGGACAGGTGTGAACTCGGAGAGCATGGCTCCTCCACTGCGGACCAGGCGACCGTCGACTGGTCGGCAAGGGCAACCTAAGTCCGAGGGTGCCGAGCGGTCAACAGCGCGGCGAACGACCCACGACGACGACATCCGGCTCGCCTCTCGAAGCCGGGACCTCGGTGACGTCCACGTCGTCGAAGTGGTCCTCCGTCCGTGCGACGAAGGCGGGCATGGGCGCTGCGCCCCAGATCGCCAGCACCCCGCCCGGAGACAGCAACTTCGTGGCAGCACGCAGGCCGTCATCCGCGTACAGCCGCGCATTGCCGGGCGCCACGAGCCACTCCGGACCGTTGTCGGCGTCGAGACAGATCGCATCGAGCGAGCCCGCGGGCGCGTCGGCCAACCACTGGACCACGTCGGCCGCAGCACTGTTCGGCAGCTACCGCCCCGAGACACCGCTCAGCGCGAACGACATCGTGATTGAGACGTCAGCCGGTCGCGCCGAGTACCACGTCCAGGCCTCCCCGCTCATCGATCGTCGCCACCGCGACCTCGGCACGGTCTTCGTCGCGCGAGACGTGACAGAGGTCAACGCGGTGATGAGGCGGCTCGCGGCGGCGCACGCGCAGCTCGTTCGCCAGGTCCAGACCATTGACGCGCTCCGAGCGGACCTCGTCGAGCTCGCAAGCCGCGATCCGCTGACCGGTCTGCACAACCGGCGCCACCTGGTCGAGCGCTTCGCGGACATCTTCGACGAGGCGCGGGTCACGGGGAGCACGCTCGTGGTCGCCTTGTTCGACCTCGACAAGTTCACGACCATCAACGACGACTTCGGCCACCTTGCCGGGGACGCGATGCTGGTCGCGTTCGCCCAGCTGATCCGTGAGCTCACCCCCGCGGACGCGTTCGTCGCCCGCTGGGGCGGCGAGGAGTTCTTCGTCGCGCTGCCCTCGGCCGACGAGGCCACCGGCCTCATGTTCGCCGAGGAGCTGCGCCACCGCTGCGAGCAGAGCTCGATCGTCGTCGCAGCGCGAACGATCCGCTGCACGGTCAGCGGCGGCGTGGCCGCGTACCCGACGGCGGGGACCACGATGGATGAGCTCTTCCACGCTGCCGACGTCGCCCTCTACGAGGCCAAGGACGCCCGCCGCAACACTGTCCGCCTCCCCGCGAGCAAGTGACGCTGACCGGTGCCGCCGACGGTGCCCGACAGTCCCAGCTGATCAGGTCGCGGT
>JAYTSH010000546.1:0-7341 GCA_043745755.1 Cellulomonas sp.
CGCGTGCTCGCGCTCCTCGAGGGCTGGCTCGCCTGCGGCCGCCTGCGGCTCCCCGGCGGTTGCCTGTTCGTCAAAGCCAGCACCGAGCTGGACGAGCAGCCCGGGCCGGTCCGCGACCGGTTGGCCGAGCGGCACCGCGAGCTCGTCCGGACCATCGCGAGGGTCTTCGCCGGCGGGATCGCGCAGGGGCAGTTCCGCTCCGACGCCGACCCGTACCAGTTCGCGACCGACCTCTACGGCGTCATGCTCGTCTACTACCACGCGCACCGGCTGCTCGCCGACTCCCGGGCCGAGGCGCGCGCACGGGTCGCCGTCGCCGCGCTGCTCGACGCCGCGCGACCGGGCGCGACCCGGGCGGCTGCCCCCCGACTCGACGCACCCGCAGGAGATGACCGATGACCTTCACCCCGCCCGTCCTGGCCCAGCGCCGCAGAGACCGCCTTCTGGCCGCCGCGCGCCTCACCGCGCTGCGTGCGACGTTCATGGTGCTCGACGTCGTGGCACCGTCCATCGCGGCAGCCAGGGCGCTGGACCTGTGGTGCACGCTGCCCGCCAACGCGGGACGACGCAAGGACTACCGCCCGGGTCCGGGCGAGGTCGGCCGCGTCCGGCTGCCCCAGGGCGGCGAGATCGCCGTGGAGTCGTGGGGCGCGGGACCGGTCGTCTACCTCGTGCACGGGTGGGGTGGCTGGCGCGGTCAGCTCGGCGCGTTCGTCGCCCCGCTCGTCGCGGCGGGCTACCGGGTCGTCGGCTTCGACGCGCCCGGCCACGGCGACTCGGGCCCGGGCGTGCTGGGGGTGGGCCGGGGCACCGTCATGGAGTTCATGGCAGCTCTCGAGGCGGTCGCAGTCGAGTTCGGACCGGCCGAGGGCGTGATCGCGCACTCGATGGGCTGCACGACGGCGTCGATGGTGGTCCGCAGCTCGCTGTCGGCGCAGCGGCTCGTGCTCGTGGCGCCGAACCACGACTTCGTCGGCATCACCGAGGACTTCGCCCGGCTGCTCAGCTTCACCGAGCGGACGAGGTCGCGGCTCCAGCAGGACATGGAGGACTTCTGCGGGCGGCCGATCCGCGACTTCGACCTCGCGCCGCTCGGGGCCGACTGCGCCATGCCGCCGACCCTCGTCGTGCACGACCGCCGCGACAAGGAGACCCCCTACCAGGTGGGCGTCGACCTCGCGGCAGCGTGGCCGAACGCGACGCTCGTCAGCACGGACGGGCTGGGCCACCAGCGGATCCTCACGGACGCGAGCACGATCTCCCTGGCCGTCGGGCACCTCACAGATCGCGTGGGCGCGACACCTCGCGGCTGATTGCCCCGACGTCGGCCCGCGCCGTCCCCTCCCGGCGAGACGCGGGCGGGCGCGCAGCGGCAGGATGGGCCGGGTGGAGATCCAGACGATCCTCGGGGACATCACCCGCGCGCACGTGGACGCGATCGTCAACGCGGCGAACAGCTCGCTGCTCGGCGGTGGCGGGGTCGACGGCGCGATCCATGCGGCCGCCGGGCTCGCGCTGCTTGCCGAGTGCCGCGAGCTGCGCCGCACGGTGCTCCCCGCGGGTCTGCCCGTCGGGGACGCTGTCGCGACGGGGGCGGGCCGGCTGCCGTGCCGATGGGTGATCCACACCGTCGGGCCGAACCGCCACGCCGGGCAGACGGAGCCAGCGCTGCTCACGCACTGCTTCACGCGCTCGCTCGACGTCGCCGCCCAGATCGGTGCGGCAAGCGTCGCGTTCCCCGCCGTGAGCGCGGGCGTCTACGGGTGGGATGTGCACGACGTCGCGCGGATCGCCGTCGCGGCGACGCGCGCGTGGGACGCAGCGCACGCCGGCCACGCGATCGGGCTCGTGCAGCTCGTGCTCTTCAGCAACCCTGCGCTCGCCGCCTTCGAGGACGCAGCGAGCGCAGGGTGGGCCTAGGCGAGGTCGGCTGCGGCGCAGGGTTGACCTGGGCTGCGGTCGCTGTCAGACGCCAGCGGCGTCGAGCGCGGTGATCTCCTCGGGCGCGAGCAGCAGCTCGACTGCGCGCACCGAGTCGAGGATCGTCTCCGGCCGCGTCGAGCCCGGGATCGGGATGACGACCGGTGCCTGCGCGAGCTCCCAGGCCAGGGCGACCTGCTGCGGGCTCACGTTGTTCGCGGCCGCGACGTCGGCGAACACCGCATGTGCCGAGCCGAGCGCGGCGGCGTTGGAGATGCCGCCGAGCGGGCTCCACGGCAGGAACGCGATGCCCAGCTCGGCGCACAGGTCGAGCTCGGGCTGCGACGACCGGAACGCGGGCGAGTACTGGTTCTGCACCGACACGAGCCGGCCGCCCAGGATCTCGCGGGCCTCGCGGATCTGGGCGGGGTTCGCGTTCGAGATGCCGGCCATGCGGATCTTGCCGGCGTCGAGCAGCTCGACGAGCACGCCGACCGAGTCGGCGTACGGGACGCGCGGGTCGGGACGGTGGAACTGGTAGAGGTCGATCGCCTCGACGCCGAGCCGGCGCAGCGACCCCTCCACGGCCGCACGCAGGTGCGCGGGCGAACCGTCCTGGGTCCACGTGCCGTCGCCCGGCCGCAGGTGGCCGCCCTTGGTCGCGATCAATACGGTCGCCGGGTCGCCGCCCCACGTGCGTAGCCCCTCCGCGACGAGCGTCTCGTTGTGGCCGACGTCCGTCGCCGTGAGGTGGTACGCGTCGGCGGTGTCGATGAGCGTGATGCCCGCGTCGAGCGCGGCGTGGATCGTGGCGAGCGCACGTTCGCGGTCGGGGCGGCCCTCGATGGACAGCGGCATGCCTCCGAGGCCGATCGCGCTGACAAGGGTGTCTCCGATGAGTCGTGTCTGCATGCGTCCCATTGTGCCGCTCAGTGGCAGCGCGCGCCGGGGTCGAGCTCGGCCAGGGGGATGGCGAGGACCGCGGCGATCGTGCGGACGACACCGTTCGCACGGTTGGACGGCGCGAGGTAGCGCGCGCGCTCGACGACCGTGGGGTGGGCGTCGGCCATCGCGAACGAGTACTCGGCCGCGTCGAGCAGCTCGAGGTCGTTGAGGTAGTCCCCGAACGCCATGGTCTGCGCGCGCGTGACGCCCAGCGCGGCCTGGACCTGCCGCAGCGCCGCACCCTTGTCGGTGCGAGCGTTCATGACGTCGACCCAGTGCGCGCCCGACACGACGACCTGGTGCGTCGCGCGCAACGGTGCGAGCGCCGGGGCGGTCGTCGACTCGGCGGACCCGAAGTCGAACACGGCGACCTTCAGCACGTCGTCCTGCACGAGGAGCAGGTCGTCGACGCGCTCGAGCAGGGCGTAGTACGTGTCGCACTCCGCGATGAACGCGGCGTCGTGCCGCTCGACGTACGCGGAGCGCTTGCCGCACACCACGACCCCCACGTCGGCGCCGGATGCCGCGAGCTCGCGCACGGTCTCGACGACGCGCCGGACGACGTCGTCGGCCAGGACGTCCGAGCTGAGCTCCTTGCCGCCGCGCGCCACGTAGGCACCGTTCTCCGCGATGAACACCACGTCGTCGCCGACGCCCTCGAACCGGGCCGCGAGGTTCGCGTACTGGCGCCCGCTCGCCGGGCAGAACGCGATGCCCCGCCGGTCGAGCTCACGCAGGAGCGGCCACAGGGTCGGGTCGATGCGGTCGGAGGCGTCGAGCAGCGTGCCGTCCATGTCGACGGCGATGAGCCGGATGTCGGGGGCCGGGTCGAGGTCGGGAAGGTCCGACACGGCGGGGCAGAGCGGGGATGTCACGGGTCCATTCTCCCCAACAGGTCGGGCCGGCTACGCCGCGGCCCCGAGGAGCCAGTTCAGCGCCTCGCGGGCCGACCAGTCGCCGGGGTGCTCGGCCGCGAGGCGGCGGGCACCGTCCAGATCGGCCCCGAGCGTGACGAGCGGGTCCTCGGTGTAGCCGTCGGTGCGGGTCTGACCGAGACCGACGTTGGCGGTCAGCGAGTTGCACAGGCAGGCACGGCCGTCGGTGTCCTCGTCGACCCCGCCCTTGCGGACGTACACGTGCACCGGTTCGGCCTTGCACCGGTACCCGATCGCACCCGTGTCCCGCAGGTAGGGCGTGCGCAGGTAGCCCAGGTCGCACAGGCGGGGGCGGTCGGCCATGATCTCGGGGTCGGAGAGGGTTCCGGGCAGCTGGGCGACCTTGAACGGGAAGCCGGTCGGGGAGGCGAACGGGTCCGTGCGGACCTCGAGTGTGCCGGCGCGCAGCCGGTCGACCAGCTCGCGCCGGAGATGGGGCATCAGGCCCGACTCGGTGCTCAGGGCGAACAGGGTGCCGACCTGGACCCCGACGGCGCCCGCGGCCCGGGCTGCTGTGACGGCCTCGGGGGTGCCGAACGCCCCGGCGAGCCAGAACGGCAGGCCGACGGCGGCGACCTTGGCGATGTCGGCGTCGTCGCGGGGACCGAAGACGGGCTCACCGAGCCCGTCGAGGATGAGCTGACCGCGGGGTGGGGCGTTGTGGCCGCCGGCCCGCGGACCCTCGACGACGAACCCGTCGGGCCGGATGTGCTCGTCTCGGGCCAGGTAGGCCGCGAGCGCGTGGGCCGAGACGATCGCGAGGAACTTCGGGCGGGTGAGGGGTGGGAGCTCCGCACCGAGGAGCGCGTGGGGGTCGAGGTCGGCGGTGTGGGCACCCGGCGTGGCGCCCGTGACCTCGACGAGGAGCTGGACGGGCCGGTGCGCGGCCAGCTCGTCGAGAAGGTGCGGGATGTCGCGGGGGATCCCGGCACCCATCAGCACGTAGTCGACGCCGGCCAGCATCGCGCCGTAGGCGGCGGTCGGGGTGGCCATCTGGACCTTCTCGAGGAAGTTGATCCCGACCAGCCCGTCGTGGCCCTCCTTCGCGAGCCACACCTCGACGAAGTTGCCGAGGATGCCGAGCTCCTGCGCGAGTGTGGTCTGGCGCAGGGCGAGCCGAGGCAGCGGTGCGTACGGTGTGCCGGCCGGGCGCCCGCCCGGCCGGAAGTACCGGGTGACGACGCGCTCGGCCACCTCGGCAACGGGGAAGGCGGCGAGCGCGCGCCGGACGGCACCGTCGCTGTCGCCGTCCTGCAGGCGCCGGGCCAGGACGAGGTCCAGCGCCGTGCCCGCGACGACGCCGAGCTGGCCGGCCCGGGCGATCGCGGACGCGAGGCGCCACGAGGACACGGCGACGCCCATGCCGCCCTGGATCACGATCGGGAGTGCTCGATGGTCGGAACGGGCGGAGTCGCGCACAGCGGATGCAGCTGTCATGAGGGAGCCTCTCGATAGCTACGGTCGCGTAGGTTACGTAACCGTAGGTTGGAGATGCGCCTTCGTGCGCGGGACCTACGTCCCGAGTCTGGGGCCGGTCAGAAGCCCATCGCGTGCGCGCCGCCGTCGACGTGCACGATCTCCCCGCTCGTCGCGGGGAACCAGTCGGACAGCAGTGCGGCGACCGCACGCGCCGTCGGCTCCGCGTCCGTCACGTCCCAGCCGAGCGGCGACCGATCTGACCAGCCGCTCTCGATGGACTCGAAGCCCGGGATCGACTTGGCGGCTGTGGTCTTGATGGGGCCGGCGGAGACGAGGTTGACCCGGATGCCCCTCGGCCCCAGGTCGCGGGCGAGGTAGCGCGAGGTCGACTCGAAGGCCGCCTTGGCGACGCCCATCCAGTCGTAGACCGGCCAGGCGTAGCGCGCGTCGAAGGTCAGCCCGACGATCGAGGCACCCGAACCGAGCAACGGCAGCGATGCCACAGCGAGCGACTTGAGCGAGAACGCGGAGACCTGGAGCGCGGTCGCGACGTCAGGCCACGGCGCGGTGAGGAACTTGTCACCGAGCACCGACTGCGGGGCGAACCCGATCGAGTGCACGACGCCGTCGAGGTGGTCCGTGTGCTCGCGCACGCGGTCGGCCAGGGCGGCCAGGTCGTCGTCGTCCGTCACGTCGAGCTGGACGACCGGCGCCTCGAGGGGGAGCCGACGGCCGATCGCCGCGGTCAGACGGAACTGGCGACCGAACGACGTCAGGACGACGTCGGCGCCCTGCTCCTGCGCGAGCCGCGCCACGTGGAAGGCGATCGAGCCCTCGGTCAGCACGCCGGTGACGAGGATCTTCTTGCCGTCGAGCAAGCCCATGAGATGTTGTCCATTCGCGTCGGTTCGAGCACTCCCGGGTCCATCCTGACAGGCGTCGACCGCAGGACCAGGTTGCAGTCCACGGCCAGAGGTTCTGGCTGGGTACGGTGTGCGGCATGAGGAAGCGCCCGTTCGCCCAGGTCGACGTCACCGCAACCCGCGAAACAGTGACGTGCGCCAGCGGGACGGTGACGCCCTGATGGGCACGCCTGCGCACCGCGGTCGCGTCGAGATGCCGGTGCGGTGGTCCGACGTCGACCTCTTCGGTCACGTCAACAACGCCGCCTACCTGCGCTACCTCGACGACGCCCGGTTCACGCTCTTCCCGCCCATGGGCGTCGACGAGAACGGGGCGCTCGTCGGTGGACTTCGGCTACGAGATCCTCGACGCGGCCGACCCGGACGTCGTCTACCTGCGGGCCCGTTCGCGGATGGTGCAGCTCGACCAGAAGACGCACCTGTCGCGTCCGTTCACGCCGGACGAGCGTGCGGCGTTGGAGACGTACCGCGAGGACGCCCCGGCACTGCGCGGGTGGTGACGCGCCGGGCGACCAGACGCTCGTGACCAGGTCGCGCTCCCAACGGGCGCGCGACGTCGGTGGTGAGTGCGAGTGTGGTGCCATGCCTGATCACCGTCGTCTGCCCCGCAGCACTCCTGAGGACGAGGGGGTCTCCTCCCATGCGATCCTCGCGCTCGTGGACGAGCTCGAGACGTCGTCGCCCGAGCTGCACAGCCTGATGGTGCTGCGCCATGGCGCCGTCGTCGCTGAGGGCTGGTGGGCGCCGTTCGCCGCGGACCGCGTCCACCAGCTGTTCTCGCTGAGCAAGAGCTTCACCTCGGCGGCGGTCGGGCTCGCGCAGGCCGGGGGCCTGCTCACGATCGACGACCTCGTGCTCGCCCACTTCCCCGACGAGGCCCCTGCGGAGCCCGGCGAGCACCTGGCCGCGATGCGGGTCCGCGACCTGCTGACGATGACGACGGGTCACGACGCCGACCCGTCGGACACGGTGTTCGCCGCCCCGGACTGGGTGCGGGCCTTCCTGGCACAGCCGGTCGAGCACGCGCCCGGCACGCACTTCACGTACAACACCGCGGCGACGTACGTGCTCTCGGCGATGGTGCAGAAGGTGACGGGCGAACGGCTCCTCGACTACCTGCACCCGCGGCTGCTCGAGCCCTTGGGCATCACGGACGCCACCTGGGAGCGCAGCCCGCAGGGCATCGACACGGGCGGGTT
>JAYTSH010000547.1:0-2677 GCA_043745755.1 Cellulomonas sp.
ACGAGGGACGCTGCGTAGGCGTTGTACGTCGCGACGGTCGGGCGGGCCAGGTCGAGCAGCCCGGGACCAGCGCCGGCCGGTTCGCGGCCGAGGCCGACGAGTCCTGGCAGCACGAGCCCGTCCCGAGCGGCGGCGCGCGCGAGGTGCCGCAGGCGGTGGCGCACGCGGTCGCCGAGCTCGCCGGCGGCCTTGCGCGTGAACGTCAGCCCGAGCACCTGCTCAGGAGCGACATGACCGTTCGCGATGAGCCAGACCACCCGTGCGGCCATCGTCTCGGTCTTGCCGGAACCCGCACCCGCGACCACGAGCGACGGGTGCAGCGGGGCCTCGATGACGGCAACCTGTTCGGCGGTCGGTGGGTGCTTGCGCAGCAGGGTCGCGATGCCGACGGCCGTGAACGCCTCATTCACTCGACCACCTGCGCACCCTCGTCGTGCGCCGGACAGCTGCGCCGGACCGGGCAGTGCGGGCACAACGGGTTCACGGTGGCAGTGAACGTCGATGCGGCCATGCGCCCCGCGACGCCCTCGACGAGGGTGCGCGCCCAGCTCGGACCGTCGTCCTCGGGTCCGAGCCCGGGCTGGGTGCGCAGCGCCGGTCCTTTGTTGACGTCCGAGACGAACACGAGCTGTGCGCCCGCGCTGCGGGTTCCGGGCCGCAGCTCGTCGAACGCGCCCGCATCGACCGCCAGCTGGTACGCCCCCAGCTGGGGGTTCTCGAGCGCCTGAGCCGGCGAGGGTGCCTGGCGGCCCGTCTTCAGGTCGCTCACGCGCACGGTCGGGAGCTCGTCCGGGCCGCCCTCCGCCACGATCTCGATGCGGTCCGCCGAGCCGCGCACGACAGCCCGGTCGAGCTCGAGCCGGAACTCCCCCTCGACGACGATCGGCCGCCCGGCGGTGCGCAGGTACTCCGCGAGCCGCCGCACCATCGCCTCGGCGCGGCGGCGCTCGACGACGGCGGGCCAGCCCGCCCCGAGCCCGAGCTCGCCCCAGCGCCGGTCGAGCTCGGCTGCCAGCTCCGCATGCGTGCCCTCCGGGTGCGACTGCGCGATGGAGTGCACGAGCGTTCCGAGCGACTGGCCGGCGTTCGCCGCGGCCGTGCCGCCGGCGGCCTCGAGCGCCCAGCGCAGCGCGCACGTCGCGGCAGCCTCGACCTTCGACGGCGAGACGGGGACCTTCTCGTCCGGTCCCCACAGCGGGGCGTCGCTCGAGGTGTCAGCGAGTCCGTGCCAGCCTGCCGGGTCCGCTCCGGTGACACCGTCGCGTGCCAACCGGGCGAGCAGCCCAGCGGCGCGGGTGTCGAGGGGCCCGTCGAGCACGCTCTGTTCGAGCCGCGAGCGCAGCAGGGCGACCAGTCCGCGCAGATCGAGCGGCGCCGGCGCCTGGGCCCGGCGCGGGTCGACGTCCTCGTCGCACGGGTCGACCAGCTCGCAGAACGGGGACGGCTGCGCGTCGGTGTCGGCGACGGCGGTCACGAGCAGGGTGCGACGCGCCCGCGAGACCGCGACCATGAAGGAGCGCAGCTCGTCGCTCAGCACCGCGGCCCGCGCACCCGCTCCGAGCTGGCCGGCGTCGGGCTCCCGTCCGGCGAGCAGCTCGACGAGCTGTTGCGCACCCAGCACCGAGTCACGCAGCCTCAGGTCGGGCCAGACGCCCTCCTGAACACCGGCCACCACGACGACGTCCCACTCCCGGCCCGCCGCACCCGCGGGCGTGAGCACCGCGACGGCCTCCCGGTGCGCGCGCGCCGCGAGCGAGTCGGCCGGGAGGTCCTGGGACATCACCCAGTCCACGAAGGCGCCCGGCGGTGCCTGCGGCATGCGGTCGACGAAGGTCTCGGCGGCGCGGAACAGGGCGAGCACCGCGTCGAGGTCCCGGTCCGTGCGCGCTCCGGACGTCCCGCCCGCGAGCGCCGAGCGCCGCCACGCCGGTGCGAGACCGGCGGCGTCCCACAGCGCCCACAGCACTGTCTGCGCGTCGGCCGTCGGGGCGACGGCGGCGGCGCGTCCGGCGGCGAGGATGTTCGCGAGGCGTAGCAGAGCACGGCGCGCGGTGGCCGGAAGGCTCGCGGCGCGCGCCGGGTCCTCGAGCGCCTCGACGAGCAGAGCGTCGCTCGTGCGACCACCGCCACCGGCGAGCTCCTCCGCGCGCAGTGCCCGTCGCACCCGACGCAGCGCCACGGCGTCAAGCCCGCCGAGCGGAGAGCACAGGAGCCTCGCCGCGGTCTCGGCGTCAAGACCGCCTCGCGACTCCGCACGCGCGGCCGCCGGGCCGAGCACGCATCGGACAGCCTCGAGCAGCGGCCGCACTGCGGGCTCGTCGCGCAGCGCGACGTCGCTCCCGCTCACAGTGACGGGGACGCTCGCCCCGGCCAACGAGCGCCGCAGGGCTGTGACCTGCGCACCCGATCTGGCGATGACCGCCATGCGGTCCCACGGCGTGCCGTCCTCGAGGTGCGCGGCCCGCAGCGTGTGCGCGACGTACGCCGCCTCCTGCGCGGCGCTCGGCAGGATGGCGACCCGTGCGGTGCCGGGGTCGGTCGAGTCGAGGGACGTCGCGCGACGGTGGGCGACGGCACCCACCGCACCGACTCGGGTGGCTACCTCCGAGACGACCTCGCGCAGCCGGGCACCGTGCCGCCAGACGGTCCCGAGCACGAGCCGCTCCGCGCCGAGCTC
>JAYTSH010000548.1:0-2504 GCA_043745755.1 Cellulomonas sp.
CGGAGAGCTCCCGCAGGCGTTCGCGCCGCAGTCCGTGACGCTCCGGCTCGCGGACGACCTCGACGTGTCCCGGGGCGACGTGCTCGCGCCGGCAGACACCCCGACGGTGACGGGTGCGGATCTCGTGGGCACGGTGTGCTGGCTGTCGGAGCGCGTTCCCGCACCGGGCGCTCGCGTGCTCGTGCGGATCGGCACCAGGACGGTGCGGGGCGTCGTGCGCAGCGTCGGGTCCCGGCTCGACATCGACACCCTGACGATCGACGAGCGGGCGACGAGCCTCGCGCTCAACGAGATCGGCAGGGTGCACGTGCGCCTCGCCGAGCCCGTCGTGCTCGACGCCTATGCCGACCACCGCCGTACGGGCGTGTTCCTCCTGGTCGACCCGGCGGATGGCTCGACGCTCGCCGCCGGCATGGTCGGACCGTCGGTCCTCGTGGCCGCCTCGAACGAGCCGGAGCGATGTCGCGCGCGGTAGGAGACGCGTCCGCCATCCCTGAGCTCGGCCGAGAGGAACCACCCGTGTCATCGCACCTCCCACCCCCCGTCCACCGTCGTACCGTCCTCGCAGGGGCGCTCGCGGCGCTCGCAGCCTTGAGCCTCGCCGCCTGCGCCTCCTCCGGACAGGCGGCGACTGGACCCACGACAGAGGGGTCGTCCGCGGGGTCCACGGCGCAGGCGCCTAAGCTTCGCCTCGGGTACTTCGCGAACATCACCCACGCGATCCCGCTCATCGGTGTCGCGAACGGCACTTTCGCCTCCGAGCTCGGCGGGACGAAGCTCACGACCCAGATCTTCAACGCCGGCCCGGCAGCGGTCGAGGCGATCTTCGGCGGTGCGATCGACGCTGCCTACATCGGCCCGAACCCGTCGATCAATGCGTTCGCCAAGTCCGACGGGGAGGCGATCCGGATCGTCGCGGGCGCGACGTCGGGCGGCGCCCAGCTCGTCGTGCGCGACGGGATCACCTCGGTCGAGGACCTGCGCGGCCGGACGATCGCGACGCCTCAGCTCGGCAACACCCAGGACGTCGCGCTGCGGGCGTGGCTGAAGTCGAACGGGCTGGCGACGTCGGTCAAGGGCGGCCAGAACGACGTGGCCATCGTGCCGCAGGAGAACGCCCAGACGCTCGACCTTTTCAAGCAGGGCGCCCTCGACGGCGGCTGGGTCCCCGAGCCGTGGGCGTCACGCCTCGTGCTCGACGGCGGCGCGCACGTCCTGGTCAACGAGGCGGACCTGTGGCCGGATGCCCAGTTCACCACCACGAACCTCGTCGTGCGTACCGAGTTCCTCACGCAGTACCCAGGCACCGTCGCCAAGCTCCTCGAGGCGCAGCTGGCGACGACGGACTGGATCACGGCGCACGATGCCGAGGCCAGGACGCAGGCCAACGACGCGATCGAGGCCCTGACGTCCAAGAAGCTCAGCCAGGCGGTCCTCGACCGCGCGTGGTCGAACCTGAGGATCACGAACGACCCCGTCACGAGCTCGGTGCAGACGTCCGCCGACCACGCGGCCGAGGTCGGCGTGTCCGGGAAGGTCGACCTGCACGGCATCTACGACCTGACCCCGCTCAACGACATCCTGCGCGCGCACGGGCTCCCGCCCGTGTCGGCCGCCGGGCTCGGGACGGAGTAGAGATGACCGCGACCAGGACGGACACCCCGACGATCCCCGCCGACCTCTCCGTGCACGACGACCCGCGCCCGCCTGCCGCCGTGCGCCTCGAGCAGGTGTCCAAGGACTTCGGCGACACGAGTCGACCTCCCGTCCTGGACCGGATCGACCTGACGGTGGCACCCGGCGAGTTCGTGTGCCTCGTCGGGGCGTCAGGCTGCGGGAAGTCCACGCTTCTGTCGATCATCGCGGGGCTCGACGCGCCGACCCAGGGAACGGTCGAGGTCGGCGCTGGGCGCCCGGCGCTGATGTTCCAGGAGCCCGCGCTGTTCCCGTGGCTCGACGCGGGTCAGAACGTCGAGCTGGCCCTGCGGTTGCGAGGTGTGCCGCGCGCCGCGCGCGCCGCCGAGGCACGTCGGCTGCTGGAGCTCGTCCATCTCGACGGTGCGTCGGCCAAGCGTGTCCATGAGCTGTCCGGCGGTATGCGCCAACGCGTCGCGCTGGCCCGCGCCCTCGCCCAGGAAGGTCGGGTCCTGCTCATGGACGAGCCGTTCGCGGCCCTCGATGCGATCACGCGCGACGTGATGCACGACGAGCTGACCCGCATCTGGCAAGAGACGGGCCTCTCGGTCCTGTTCGTGACGCACAACGTGCGCGAGGCCGTCCGGCTCGGCCAGCGCGTCGCGCTCCTGTCTTCCCGGCCCGGTCGGGTCGTGCGCGAGTGGACGGTCGGCATCCCTCAGCCCCGACGGATCGAGGACCCGGCCGTCGGCGACCTCTCGACCGAGATCACCGAGCAACTGCGACGGGAGATCGTCCGCCATGGCCGCTGACACTGCTCCGAGGGACGTGCGCGCCCTCGAGGCGGGCCTCGACGCGCTCGACACGCT
>JAYTSH010000549.1:0-9216 GCA_043745755.1 Cellulomonas sp.
CTCGACGATGGACACCGGCATGCCGTTGAGGTAGAGCACGATGTCGAACCGGCGCTCGTGGTCGCCGCGCACGATCGTGACCTGGTTGACCGCGAGCCAGTCGTTCTCGTTCGGCTCGGCGCTGACCAGGCGGATCGTCGGGGTCTGCTCCTGGCCGTCGTCGTCGATGTAGGTGATCCCGCGGAAGCCCTCGGTCAGGAACCGGTGGATGCGGTAGTTCTCCGCGATCGGATCCTGCGACAGCGGCGCGATGATTGAGGCGAGCGCCTGGTCGAGGTACCCCCGCGGCACGGCGGGGTTGAGCGCGATGAGCGCGGTGCGCAGCCGCGAGGGGATGACGACGTCGTCCCAGGACACCCGTTCGCCCGAGCCCGGGGCGATGGCGGCACCGGAGAGCGGCTTCCAGAAGAGCTCACCCAGCGTGTCGAGCGCCAGGTGCTCCCAGGCGTCCTCGCTCATGCCGTGACTCATCGGGTGTCCTCTCGTGCGCTGATGGCGACCGGTGTGACCGGGATCGCCGTGTGGGTGCCTTCTGGTGGGATCGAAGCCGCGCGGGGTGAGGGCGTTGACCCGAACGATTGTGGGGGACAATATTCGTGCGGGCTTCGGACGGACGAGTCACCGTGATCCACGCGATGCACCTGCGGGCGAAGTTTCACGAGCAGTACCTCGAAGCGATGACGTGGAGGAAGCGATGACCGAGAGCTGGACAGTCGTCGAGTCGGCGCTTGCCTCCGACGGGAGCCGCATCGACACCGAGATTGCCGAACGCCTCGCGCGCGAGTTCGAGTCCGACGACCAGGCGCTCGCAGGCGCCGCACGTGTCCCAGCCCGCGCCGGTCGGCCGACGCTGTCCGGCGACACCGGACCGACGCCGAAGATCTCCGCACGCATTCCGGATGACCTGCGCGCCGAGCTCGAAGCCAAGGCTGCTCGCGAGAACCTCACGATGGCCGAGGCCATCCGCAGAGCATTGCGGTCGTGGGTCGATGCCGCGTAGGCCGGCTGCTGGAGGCTCGGGCAGCGGGCCACGCTCCGGGTGACACAGCGTGGCACCTGACCTGGAACGACACTGTCCACGTCTCGCTCTCGAAGAATGGCATTCGTGACCGCGCAGCTGTGGAACGTCCAGATACCCGGCGAGGTAGTTAAGTTCGACCCGGGTCGTCGAACCTACTCTTAACCAGTTTGTCTGCGAGGAAGTCGCTGAAGAGTACGGCTTAAGAGTTCGGCTGAAGTGCACCGACCAACAGCGCCGCTGCGGCCCTACGGCTCCACCACCGTCAGATGCCGCCCGCATCAAGAACCCTCCGGTGCGGACGGGCCCTCCGTGGGGAGGTAGTGGAAGCCCGGGCCCGTCCGGCTCTCACGGCTCGGTCGCAGGAGGTCCTGGTCTTCCAGCCCTCGCAGCACGGAGCCGACGTTGGTGGCGTGCGCACCGACGACGCTGGCGAGCTCGGTGGTGCTGACCCGTCCCCTGGCGCGCGCCCAGTCGAGCGCAATGGCTGGCCGTGTCGGGGCCCTGCGCACCTGGCCCGACTCGGCGTCCTCGTTGGCAAGCACGGCGAGGGCGCCGGCCGAGATGCGCCATGCGTCCGGTGCGTCCACGGGCACCCCGGCGACCGGCTCCACCAAGGGTCGGCCATCGACGGTGACGTGAGCCAGCATGTCGAGCGCCCCCGCCGCCTCGAGCTGGCTGAGCTGCAGGAGCGGTGCCGCGACCGCGACGTCGACCCACCAATGGGTGACGAGCCGGCGAAGCAGCAGCAGCACCGAGAGGCTGGACCGGGCATCGTCGGGCGCGAGCCGACCGAGGAAGCGGATCCACACCTCGTCGAGCGGGTCGCCCACCAGGGCGGCGCGGATGTAGGGCCCTGGGATCTCGCGGATATCCGGCGGTGGATAGCCGAGCGAGATCATGTCCCGGACCATCCGGTCCACCCCGATTCCCTCGCGCTCAGCCAGTCGCAGGGCGGAGAAGAGCTCGGCCAGCGCCCGGTTCCTCGGTTGCGAGGGGTGCGTGATGATGTTCTCGGGTGTGACGCCGCCGACGAACCCTCCCGGTGAGCTGACGATGAGCGACCGACCGACGTGCTCGACGAGGGTCGGTGCCGCACTGCCCCAGTCGCGGTGAACCACGCCGTTGATGACGGCCTCGCGCACGGCGCCCGACGGCAGGTCGCGTAGCCGTCCGACGACGAGGCCGCGGCGCACCTGGCGGACCTCGTTGTAGGCGTCGACGGCGTCCTCGACGGCCGCCACCTCCTCGAGGAGGGAGCGACCTCCGTCCCGGACGCGTCGCAGGCTGTCGCCACCCGCGAGGGATCGGCGGACGTAGTCCAGGGCCGGGTCCGGGCGTCCCACGAAGGCGAGCACACCGGCGTTTGTGAGGTAGCCATCCGGTGTGACGACATTGAGGCGCCGCAACAGATCGCGCTCGCTCGCGGCCGCGAGCTCGGCCGCCGCGGTCTCGCCAGACTCCCGCAGGAACCGCCGGGCCAGCGCGACGGCCTCGGGCCGCGACTCCTGCGCGTCGACGTGGGAGTCGAGCGCGGACCAGTCGTACCGGGCAAGGCTCATGCGCCGGGCGTGCCACGTCGCGGCGTCGACCTCGACGCAGCGGTCGTCTACGCGCCACGTGATCTTGTGGTTCGAACGGATCGGCTCGATGGCCTGCGGTGAGCGCACGACGAGAAGGCGCGCGCCCTCGATCAGCACCTCGCGCACGTCGACGGTGAGTAGCCGGCCCGTCAGGTCGTAGATGCGTCCGCGCAGCCACTCGGCATCGAGCTGTGTCCCTAGCGGTCGTCCGTCGTCGCTCACCCCGACGATGAGAGCGCCGCCCCCGTCGGTGTTAGCCATGCACGCCGCCGCGGCGGTCAGGTGGGCAGCGGCCGATTCACTCCGGGGCTCACCGGACAGTGCCTCGCCCCCGCGGCCCCGGCGCCCGGCGTCTTCCTTGAGATCAACGTGCTTGCTCTCGAGGGGACCCCTCGTGTCACCTCGCTCGATCAGGCCGAGCACACGTGCCACCTCGTCCTGGATGGGATCGCGCCCGAAACTTGTGCTCATCTGACCCCCAGCGACGTCGACCATAACTTAGGTACCTCCTAACCTATGGCATGGGCGACCATGGGGGGCGGACCATAGGTTCGACACGTGCGAGCCGAGCGGTCAGGTGGTCCGACCACGTACCGCGCTGTCGTCGCGAAGGTCAGCGGCTGACGTTGACGGTGACGTCACCGGGGTACGCGGCCGGGATGCCTGCGAAGTCTGTGTGCTCCCACTTCCACTTCTGCACGCGAGGCGCGACCCAGAACCCGTAGATGCCGAGCGTGATGACGATCAGCAGGAACCACTTGACCCACAGCCCGAAAAGTCCGATACCAGTGCCCGTGAAGACAAGCTGGCGGCCGTCGATGTACGAGTGCTTGGCTCGCCACCGCTCGGTCAGAACGAAAGCGAACGGGTAGCAGATGCCGAACGTGACGATGGTGATCAGCGCGCCGAGAAGTGCAGTGCCGATGTACGAGCCAGCGCCGCCGTCGAACGTGAAACGGTCGTTCCGAGTCATTGCGAGTCCTTCATGTGTTGAGGTGATCTGCAGACGCGCATCACCATAGAGCTATCCGTGGGTCTTCGGGCCAAAATTGAACCATCCGAACGGCCTATTTTGCTGCCGTGACTGCTGACTCAGATGATTGCGTGCTCCACGCCACGGTCCTGAGCATGATCCCGGCCGGTGAGCCGGCGGTCAGCCGGCGGCGACGGTGAGGACGCCGTCGAGGCCGCGGTCCGGGTGGTGCGACCACGAGACCGTGATCTTGTCCCCGCTCTCGCTCTGGCGTCAGTCCATCGACGTCGTCCGGTCGACGTGCGAGGTCACGTTCGCCGAGACGTCCAGCGCCGCGAAGACGCAGGTGATCTTCTGAATTGAGGTCTCTGTCGACTCTCCCTTGCCAGCGCTCATGTCCAGGACCATGGGGGCGACGGCTGCTGGGGAGGACTGACGGGTGGCGGTTCGATGGCGGACAACGGATTCTCCTGGTGGTGGGCCAGTCAGACCGACGTGCTGACGATGCGCTCGGCGTCGCGGACGCGGAGGCGACCGGACATGAGCGCGGGGAGCAGGGCGTCGCGGGTCGCGGCGAGAGCGACGGACTCGTCACGGGCCTGAGCCGCGCGCAACCCCAGACTCGTGACCAGAGCCTTCACGTCGTCGCCGAAAGCCCGGGGGTCTGCAATCGGCGTGGCGAGCAGGTCGTCGGGCCGCACGCGCTGATGGCTGCCCGACGTGCCGCTGACCTTGGATTCGAGCGACGAGCCGAACGACGGTTGCAGCAGCAGCGCCCAGAGGAACGTCGTCGAAGAGAATCGCGGCTCCAGCACAAGAAACTCTGTAGAGGCGAGTGCCGGGATCGCAGGGACCGCCGCCACGTCCCAGACGCGCGGGAACCGGGGATTCAGCTTGGAGATCAGGACGCTCGGGCGCTCGACAGCAAACTTCGAGCTCTTGATCTCGAGCGGCGGCACGATCTCAGCCATGCGCCCGGCGTCGAAGGCCGGAAGGCTGAAATGCGCGACCTTGGCGGCGGTGAGTACGGCTGGATCGACCTGCACCTTGGCGTGGGTGACTAGGTGGCCGAGAGGGACCAATTCATGGGCACCTTCGACGAGTGCGAATGCGGCGGCCTCTGTGGACGCTGAAAAGGACGTGTTGGCGGCGATCTTGTCGTCGAGTGCCCCCAGTACCTCCGCGATCGCCCGCTGTGCAGCCAATGGCGGCAATTCGATCGTCATCTGTCGAAGATGCATCGGACCGAAGTGACGCATGACTGAACCTACGCCCATGGCTTCGATTTGTTGCTTGAATGTCGCGGACGTGAGAGCGATCGAAATATAGCTCGCCGACACATCCTCGCTGGCTGGACGGAATCGGATCAGGCCGGTGTATGGGATTGCGTCGACGCCTGACCGATCCACGATCGCGACTTCGCCGAGCGACGCAGATGTGCTCAGCAACACGTCTCCCTCGCGAAGGCGAAAGTGACGCCACTTCCTCTCGACCATGTCTGCATCCAGGAAGTTGCAGCCGTCGAGGATTGACGCACCTTGCTTGACCCCCGCGAGGCGGATAAGTGGCACGCCCGCATTTCGGAAGTCCTTCGCGAGGATTCCGGGCCCCTCCTGGAAGTCGAGCGCGTCAGCGAGCGGGACGCTTTGCCACTCAGCCACGAACCCGCTCCAACTGCTCGCGCACGATGTTCTCCAGCCGCGCGGATTCGTCGAACTGCGCGAGCAGCTCTCCGGTCAGCCGCTCGATCTTCGCGTCGAGCGGTTCCCCGTCATCCTCGACGTCGGTGGCCCCGACGTAGCGCCCGGGGGTGAGCGCGTAGTCGGCGGCCTTGATCTCGGCAAGCGTCGCGGAGTAGCAGAACCCCGCCTCGTCGGCGTAGGTCAGTCCGGCCCCGACGGCCGACGTCGTGCCGCGCCACGCGTGGAACGTGCCGGCGATGCGGGCGATGTCCTCGTCGGCCAGGGCGCGCTCGGCGCGGTCGACCATGTGCCCGAGGTTGCGGGCGTCGATGAACAGCACCTGCCCGGTGCGGTCGACCGCCCCTCGGGACCCAGCTGTCTTGTCCTTCGCGAGGAACCACACGCACACCGGGATGCCGGTGGACCGGAACAGCTGCGTCGGCATGGCGACCATGCAGGAGACGAGGTCGGCCTCGACGATCTGCGCGCGGATGTCACCCTCGCCGCCGGAGTTCGTCGACATCGACCCGTTGGCCATGACGATGCCCGCCGAGCCGCCCGGGGCGAGCTTGGACACGATGTGCTGGATCCACGCGTAGTTGGCGTTGCCGGCGGGGGGGACGCCGTAGCGCCAGCGCGGGTCGGACTCCGAGCGCGCCCAGTCCTTGATGTTGAACGGCGGGTTGGCCATGACGTAGTCGGCCTGCAGGTCGGGGTGCTGGTCGCGCGCGAAGGTGTCGCCCCAGCGGGGGGCGAGGTTGGCGTTGAGGCCGTGGATGGCCAGGTTCATCTTGGCCATGCGCCAGGTGCGCTCGTTGAGCTCCTGGCCGTAGACGGAGATCGCGGTGACGTCCTCGGCATGGCGGTCGAGGAACTTCTCGGTCTGGATGAACATGCCGCCCGAGCCGCAGCAGGGGTCGTACACGCGCCCGGAGTACGGCTCGAGCACCTCCACGAGGACTCGGACGACGCTCGCTGGGGTGTAGAACTCGCCGCCGCGCTTGCCCTCGGCGGACGCGAACTTCTCCAGGAAGTATTCGTAGACCTCACCGAGCACGTCGCGCGCGCGGGCGGCGCCGATGCCGGTGAAGCGGGCGCCGTTGAACAGGTCGATGAGCTCGCCGAGGCGGCGCTGGTCGACGTTGTCCTTGTTGTAGATGCGCGGCAGCGTCCCGGCCAGGGCCGGGTTGGAGCCCATGATGTGGTCCATCGCGTCGTCGATGAGGCCGCCGATGGTCTCGAACGGGGCGTCCCGCGTCCCCTCGCGTCCCTTGGCGTGCTGCGCGAGGAACGACCAGCGGGCCTGGACGGGTATCCAGAAGACCCCGTGCCCGGTGTACTCGTCGATGTCGTTGATGAGCCGGCCGATCTGCTCGTCGGTCATGCCCTCGCCCCTGAGCTCGGTCTGGATCTGCTCGCGGCGCTCGTCGAACGCGTCAGACACGTACTTGAGGAAGACCAGACCCAGGATCACGTCCTTGTACTGCGAGGCGTCCATCGAGCCGCGCAGCTTGTCGGCGGCCTTCCAGAGCGTGTCCTTGAGCTCCTTGAGCGACGTGGGCGCTGTCGGCGCCGCCGTCTTCTTCTTCGGGGGCATGGTCAGCCTTCCTTGTCCTGCGGGTCATCGTCCGGAACGGGTGACGAGGTGAGGGTCAGCGCGCCCGAGGTCACGCCGTCAGTGAGGGTCGCGGCGAGCTCGTCGAGAGCGGCGAGGCGTTGTGCCGCCTCGGCGCGGGCGTCGGTCACGTGGTCCAGCGTCGCCGCCAGCGCCTGCGCGCGGCCCGGGGGAGCGAGGCGCACCGGCCAGGTGCGCCAGCCGCCGCCGACGGGTGCCGAGCGCAGGTCGCCGGCCACGACCTCGGCGACCAGTCCCGGCGCGCGGCCGCGGTCCAGGCGCAGGATGCGCGCCGGGAACTGCACCACCGAGAGTCCCTCGCGGTCGACGAGTGCGCCGATGCCCGGCGTCGAGCAGAAGACGACGTCACCCGGCTCGGTGTAGCGGGCGGCGGGGTAGCGGGTGCTGAAGACCAGGCGGTCGAGGGTCCGTTCACCCAGGGCGCGTCGACCGAGCAGCTCGTCCGGTCCGATCACCCGCACCGACTGGCCCGCCGTGATGTCCGCGGCGGCGATGCGGTGACCGGGCACGAGCCGCACCGCGCGCGTCGTGGCGAGCTCGCCGAGGGTGACGCGCTGGGTCGCGCTGCGTCGGCGGTGCTCGACGTGAACACCCAGGTGCACGCCCGGCTGCGGCCCGAGCACCGCGAGCAGCTCCTGGACGCGGACCGCAGCGTCGACCGACGCGCGCGACGAGCGACGCGGTCGAAGGCGCGGGGCGCCGACGAGCTCACCGCCCGCGGCCAGCAGCGCGCTCGTCGGTACCAGGCGGGCGAACCGGAAGGCGTGCGCGTGCACGTCGCTGCGGCTACCCATCGCCGCGATGACGTCGGTGAGCAGGTCGCTCACGGTTGCCGGGTCGAGGGTGCTCGCGGTCAGGTCGGCGACCGTGGTCCACCGGTCCGCGATGGCCACGTCCGGATGCGCCGGGCCCAGCACCCACAGCGCGAGCTGATGGCGCGGCTGCGCGGGGAGGAGCCCGGCTGGCAGTCGTACGATCGCGCGCACCCGGTCGGTGCGCAGCACGTCCGCCCGAGCCGACCGGGACTCGCGCGAGCCCAACGCCCCGGTCAGCACCCGCGACGGGCCGACGACGACGGCACGGTCCTCGTCACTCATCGCAAGCGCCACGTCATCAAGGGCCGTCAGGACGGCGGCTTCGTCGGCCCGCGCAGCGCCGGTGGGCGGGAGCTGGGCCACGACTGTGCACGCGCCGGGGAGCGCGAGGCGCCCGCCGTCGTCCACCGCGAGCGCTGCCACGTGCCACCCGTGGGTACGTAGGCGCCGCTCGGTCAGTCGTGACCCGTCGCGCGTCCGGTCGATCAGTGCGCTGGTCAGTGCGTCGTCGGCCAGGTGCCGGCGTAGCGCCACGAGCAGGTCGCTGCTGCCCGACGGGTCGACGGCCGTGGCGCCCGCGCGCTCAACCGGCGTCAGACCGGCAGCCAGTCGCGCGACCAGATCGAGGGCTGCGGGTGTGAGCGCCCGCTCGGGGGTCGTGAGCAGACCCCACCGAGCCGTGTGAAGCATGAGCGACTCGAAGGCCGCCGCCGGTGTGTACGCGGCGCTGGCCATCGCGTCGGCGTGATCCGCGAACGTCGTCAGGTGCTCACCGAGGTCCGCGATCTCGCTGTAGAGGAACTGGTCGAAGGTGTCGACGTCGTCCGCGAGGTCGAGCACCTCGACCGCCGACCGCCCCGAGAGCTGGTGGCCGGTCGCGATCTTGAGGGCCAGCAGGGCCGTCACGCCGGCGAAGACCACCTCGGGGCCGGGGCCGGACGCGTCGTCGAACGCGGCGAAGAGCGCGAGCTCCTCGCGGACGTGCGGGTTGGTGCCGTGCCCGGTGCTGACCAGCCAGTCGGCGACCTCATGGGCGTCGAACAGCTCCTGGGCGCCCGACCGCACCGCTGTGGCCGGGAACGGCATGGCGGTCCCGGCCATGCGGGTGCGCCACATCGACGGCACGGGTCGCTGGACCCGGGCGAGGGCAGCGACGTCGGGCAGCGTGAGGAGAAGGCGGCGGGCGATGGTGGTCGGCACGCGCGCGCTCCTTCCTCGGGTGGTGGGGCCGAGCCTACTGGCGCAGAGCGTCTTCGAGTCAGAACAGGTGATAACCCGAGTTATCAGCACATACGTTGGCAGGCGAACACCGCCGGGTCGATCGTCGTCGTTGCGCCAGTCGGCGCAGGAACTCCGACGTGAGGACGCAGCGATGAGCACGCTCCAGAACCCAATCCCGCCGGCTCCGGTGGAACCGCCGATCGCTGGGGCCACGCCACGACGCAAGCGGCGCTGGTGGATCCCCGTCGCGATCGTCGCCGCGTTCCTCGTGGGCCTCGGCGCCGGCGG
>JAYTSH010000550.1:0-1537 GCA_043745755.1 Cellulomonas sp.
CCAGCTCCGACGACACCGCCCTGGTCGACCGCGATCCGCGACAAGCCCGTGACCGCATCCCACGCCCCGACCACTGCCGCCCCAGGGCCGGTGTCCGGCGAGGCCCACGCACCTGCGCCGGCGCCTGCGAGGAACGCCCCGAGACCGACGACGACGACTGCCGCTCGCACACCCGCGTCACGGCGACGTCTCGCGCGCCCACAGTCGCGCGCAAGCGCGGCAGACCGGTGTCGGGGTGTCATCCGGCCATGATCGCATCCCCGGTGCGCGCCGTGGCTACCATCACCTGATGACAGCGGATCGGCAGGGCCGGGGCAGGAGCCCCCGCATGTCTCGCGACGAACGCCGCGCGCAGCTGCTCCGCGTCGCACAGGAGCTGTTCTCGACCGAGGGCTACCACCACGTCTCGATGGACGACATCGCCGACCGCGCCGCCGTCAGCAAGCCCGTGCTGTACCGGCACTTCCCCTCGAAGCTCGATCTCTACGGCGCGGTCGTGGACGAGCGCGCCATCGAGCTGCTCGCCGCGATCGATGCCGCCGTCGAACCCCTCGAGGCCGGTCCCGTCCATCCGGGCGAGGGCCGTGTCGTCGTCGCAGCGATCGTGCGGGCGTACGTCGACTTCGTCGAAGGCGCCGGCGAGTCGGCGGCGCTCCTGTTCGAGTCCGACGTGACGAAGAACGTCGGCGTGCGCGCCCGGGTCGAGCACGCCTCGACCGAGGCCGCGCGCCGCATCGGCACTGTGCTCGTCGACGTCACCGGGCTCGGGCCCGAGAGCGCGAGCATGCTTGCCGTCGCCCTGACCGCGATGGCGCAGGCGGCAGCGACGCACCGGTTCCGGGCATCGGGCGGCCCGACGCCCGACATCACCTCCGAGCTCGTGGCCCGACTGGCCTGGCGTGGCATCGCCGGGCTCGTGCGGCCGGACTTCGAGTACGAGGGATCGGCCTAGGATTGACCCGGCCAGCCGGTCCGACCGGCTCGGCGTCGGTCTGGGCAGGCATCGGGGCGGTCCGCCATCGGACTGTCAGCCGTCGCCGCGACGTATCGGCCAGAACTTGAGGAGACGGTTTCAGTGGAGATCACGATCGGCGTGCAGAACCTGGCTCGCGAGCTGGTGGTCGAGTCCGACCAGACCCCCGACCAGGTCGCGGAAGCCGTCGCTGCGGCGCTCGGCGGCAAGCCTGCGCTCGAGCTCGTCGACACGCGTGGGCGCCACATCATCGTGCCGACCGCGTCCATCGGGTACGTCGAGATCGGTGGAGAGACCAAGGGACGGGTCGGGTTCGGCACCATCTGACCCGGCCGCGGCACACGTGCACCGCGGCCGATCGAGCCACCGGCGCGCGTCGACAACCGGCGGTGCTCAGTCGGCGACTGACACGCGCAGTCGGTAGGTGAGCCGTCAGGCCGTCAGGCCGAGCCGCCCCATGCGCCGCGTGTGCTCGGCTGTGAGCTCACCGAACAGCTTGCCGGACGCCTCGCCTGCCTCGACGTACGCGTCGGTCCCGGCGGCGATCCGCAGCAGCGCTGGACG
>JAYTSH010000551.1:0-9915 GCA_043745755.1 Cellulomonas sp.
CCGACGTCGAGCTCGCGCCCGAGGACAGCGAGTTCCTGGTCAGCACCATCAGCACCGGCGCGTCACGGCTCGAGCGGCTGATCGACAACTTGCTCGACCTCTCGCGGGTGCAGACCGGCAGCGTCCGACCGGTGCTGCAGGACGTCAGCCTGGACGAGATCGTGCCGCTGGCCACCGAGGGGTTCGACATCGATGCTCTCGCCGTGGACGTCCCCGAGTCGCTACCGCTCGTGAGGACGGATCCGGGCATGCTGGAACGCGTGCTCGCGAACGTGATCTCGAACGCGGTGCGGCACTCGCCGCCGGGCGCACCGGTGCGGGTGTCTGCCTCGCCGGCGGGCGGGGAGGTCGTGGTGCGGATCGCGGACACCGGTCACGGTCTGGCGGACGATGCCAAGGGCCACATGTTCGAACCGTTCCAGCGCCTCGGCGACTCGTCCCCGGACGGGCTGGGGCTGGGGCTGGCGGTGGCCCAGGGCCTCGCGATCGCCGTCGGTGCGACCCTGACCGCTGAGGACACCCCAGGCGGCGGGCTGACGATCGTGCTGGCCGTCCCGATGGCCGAGGATCACGTCTCGTGATCCGGTCCAGGATCCTGGTGGTCGACGACGAGCACGGACTCGTGCGGGCGTTGGAGATCAACCTGCGCGCGCACGGGTGGGACGTCGCGACGGCGCTGGACGGCGCACGCGCCCTGGAGCTGGCGGCGACCTGGCACCCAGGTGTCGTGCTGCTCGACCTCGGGCTGCCGGACATCCCAGGACTGGACGTGATCGCCGGCATCCGTGGGTGGAGCCAGGTGCCGATCGTGGTCCTCTCGGCACGTCAGGACGGCGAGGACAAGGTCGAGGCGCTGGACGCCGGGGCGGACGACTACGTCACCAAGCCCTTCGCCATGGACGAGCTGCTCGCGCGGCTGCGCGCCGCGGTGCGCCGGGGTGCACCGGCAGACACCACCGAGGCGGTGGTCGAAGCCGGCGAGCTGACGATCGACCTCGCGCGCCGTCGGGTCCTGCGGAGCGGTGCGGAGGTCCGTCTGAGCCCCACCGAGTGGGCGCTGGTCGAGATCCTGGTGCGCAACCGCGGGAAGCTCGTCGGGCGCCAGCAGCTGTTGCGGGAGATCTGGGGGCCGGCCTACTCGAGCGAGACGGCGTACCTGCGGGTCTACACCGCGCAGCTGCGCCGCAAGCTCGAGGTCGACCCGGCCCACCCGCGCCACTTCATCACCCGGCCCGGGATGGGGTACGTCTTCGAGGTGACGTGACGAAGCGTGCACCTGGTCGGGTCATGGCCCGGCACGTTCCCGGGAAAGACAGCGCGACGCCCGACCTCTTCGATCCGCGCGGCGGGTTGAAGTCAACCATCCGGCACGCCGTTCCTGGTCCATGACGAACGCGATCGCCGCGTCCTCAACGTTCTTGTTGCCGATGATCTCGGGGAGCGTGTCAGCTTGCCTGGCCGGCTTGGCGTGCCAGCTCGTAGACGATGGTGCGGGCCAGCTGGGTGAAGAACGCGGTGGTCTCGGTGTCTTTGAAGACCCGGTTGATCAGGTCGGCGTTGGCGTCGTGGCGGTCCAGGACGAGGCCTTCGAACTTCTTGTCGAACACGTACCCGAAGTTCTCCTGGGTGTTCGCGGTGGCGGCCTGGCGGATGTGGGGGTCTTCGGCGGCGTACTCGAAGGTCTGCTGGACCCAGACCTTGTCGGCGTCGGTGAGGTTGCCGCCGAGGCGTTCGTTGATCGCGGCGATGACCTGCTCGATCAGGGCGAGCTCCGGGACGGACTCCGAGCCGCGACCGCCGCCGGTGAACCCGGGCAGCACCGGTTCGCCGGCCCCGGTGCCGAGGGAGGCGTCGGTGGTCCCGGTCTTGACGATGCGCAGGTGGGACATGTCCACGGCGCCGAGGTCCATGCCGGCGTCGTGGTTGCGGGGCAGGCGTTGGAGCAGGGCTTTGCCGTACAGGTGCAGGCGTTCGAGGTCGGGGTCGTGGAACGCGATGACCCTGGCCAGGAAGGAGTACGTGCGGGTGTAGTTGCGCAGGGTCGAGCGGAACTCCTCCGCGACGGTTGGGTCGTCGGCGAGCAGGACGGTGTACCGGTCTCGGGCGGGGTCGGTGAAGTGGTACAGCTTCGCGTGCGTGGTCGGGTCAGCGCCGGCGGCAAGGAACGCGGTGACGTAGGAGTCCATCTCGGAGTCCACCAGCAGACCGAAGCTCATGACCTCGGTCTGGGAGGCGTAGAGCAGGTTGGGGTCCGTGGGTCGGCGATCGTGGTCTCGTAGAACGGGGTGAACGACTCGGCGATGTCGGCGGCCTCGTTGGCGAAGTCCAGGACGAAGACGTCGTCCTGGGACTTCAGCGGGTGCGTGCGACGAGCCGGGCAAGGAAGGGCACCCGCCGCTCGGCAGCGAAGCCGCGGCGCACGCACGCGACGTCCGACGCCGGGATCCGCGGCCAGGTGGCGGTCGTCGCGAGCTCGAGAGTGTCGGCCCTCGGCGGCCGCCACGTTGGTGCGGCGGCCCCGAACAACCGACGATGCGGTGCGACGTCGGACGGCATCCCGGCCGCGCGCAGGTAGTGCCGCAGCAGCGCTGCAGTCGCGGTTGCGTCGGCCAACGCCTCGTGGGCGTCCTCGAGCACGATGCCGGCTGTCGCACAGCACCCGGCGAGCGACCGCGGCGCGTGGGGGAGCAGCTGGGAGGACCACTGCATCGTGCACAGCGTCGTCTCGGCCGCGATCGGCACGTCGTGCCCGAGAGCACCGAACTCGCTGTGCACGAACCGCCGGTCGAAGGACGCGTTGTGGGCCACGAACACGCGCCCGACGAGCAGCGCCGCGAGCGTTCCGGCGATCTGCGCGAAGGTGGGCGCGGTCAGGACGTCCGACGCCCTGACCTGGTGGATGTGTTGCGGGCCGAGGTCGCGCTGCGGGTTGACGAGCGTGGCCCAGGACGCCTCGACCTCACCGCACGGCGAGACCTGCACGACGGCGATCTCCACGATGCGGTCATGGCCCCGCGGGAACAGCCCGGTGGTCTCCACATCGACGACGGCGTAACCAACCATGACCCAGCCACCCCCTCTGTTCCTCCAGGATCGATCGGCACGTCCGACTGCCGAGTTGATGCGCGCTGCTGGCCGATCCTGCGAGCAGGCGCACCACGAGGAAGCTGACATCGGTCTGGTCTGGCAGACATTACAGAACGTCTGTAAGGTTCGTTAGGTGCCACAGACCGGGACTCGTCCAGCCAAGAACCCCTACCGTCCCGGCGTTGGGCTACAGCCCGCGCACCTCGCGGGCCGTGAACCCCAGATCCGTCGATTCCGATCGACGCTGGCAGCCGCTCCGGGCATTCCTGCGAACCTGAGGCTGACCGGCCTACGGGGCGTCGGCAAGACGGTCCTGCTCCGACGATTCGAGCAGAGCGCCAGGGACGACGGCTGGGCGACCGTCTTGCTCGAGCTGGAGCCGCGTCACAACGGCGACGAGCGCCTCACGTCCCTGCTGGCCGGGCACCTCGACCAGTTGCAGAGAGAGCTCTCGACGGCATTTCGGTTGCGCGGCGCGGTCACAGGTGCGGTCGAAGCCGCGCGGCGCACCGTTGCGGTCACGTTCGAGGGCTTCGAGTGGTCGCTGGGAGGTGACCTGGCGACGAGGACGGCGGCACTGGCGGAGTCCCTCGTCGCAACCGTGGAAGCAGCCACGCGGGCGGGTCGCGAGGGCGTTGTCCTGCTCTTCGACGAAGCGCAGATCCTGTACGACGAGAAGGCACGCGATGGCGACCATCCTCTGTCGATGCTGCTCGCGGCGGTGTCACTGCTCCAACGTCAGGACGTCCCCGTCGCACTCGTGTTGTGCGGACTGCCGACGCTGACGATCAACCTGCTCGAAGCCCGCACGTACTCCGAACGAATGTTCCGCGGTGACGAAGTCGGTTCTCTGCCGATGGCGGAGGCGCGTCAGGCTTTCCTCGTTCCACTGGAGGGCACCGGGCGGTCGGCGTCGGACGATCTGGTTGACCGTGTGCTGACAACGGTCGAGGGGTATCCATACTTCATTCAGCTGTGGGGGGCCGAGCTGTGGGACGCGGCGACGTATGCCAGCAGCGACGCGCTGACAACGAAGATCCTGGCCGAGGTCGAGGCCGACATCTACCGACGTCTCGATCTGGACTTCTACGCGCCGCGGGTGGACGCCCTGACACCTGCCGAGCAGGATCTGCTGGGCGACGCTGCAGGCTGCACCTACCCCCCGCTCCTCGCGGGCGAGCTGGGTGGTCGATCGCCTAAGTCCACGGGCAACGTGAACGTGCTGCTCGGTCGCCTGGTAAGGGCGAACGTCGTGTACAGGCAGGGTAAGGGACGGTACTTCTACACCGCGCCCGGCTTTGACGCGTTCCTGAGTCGCCGAGCCGCCCGTCTTCCCTGAGTGCGGAGGCGCGCGCCGTCTCAGCCTTGACGTCAGGTGAGGACCGTAGCATCGACGAGCGCCGACAAAGCGGCCATGGGGCCGAGCTGTCGCTCGGGGTCGGCGAGCAGGCCGCGGAAGTCGAGCTTGGACACGTTGTAGAACGGCTGGTCGGCTGCCCGGCGCAGGATCGGGTCGAGGTTGCCGACCTTCCCCGCAAGCTGGTCGACCTTGGCCAGGACAGCGGGTTTGGTGGGTTCCAGGACGCAGTCCAGGCGGCGCAGCACCGTCAGCGGCAGGATGACCTTGCCGTACTCGGACTGCTTGTAGTCCCCGCGCAGCAGGTCCGCGACCGACCAGATGAACCCGACCATGTCGTTGAAGCCGTTCACCAGGGGTCTGCCTCCACTGCTGCGTGCGCGAGTTGTCACTCGCAGTCTGCCGCAGGCCTCCGCCATGGCGGGCACGCCGGCGCACCGCGAGCCTGTGACCTGGGAGGGGCCGCGTCCGGTTTCACTCGACCGACTTGATCCGACAGAGTTGACCGCATGTGGACCTCCGGCGACATCCCCGAGCTGACCGACCCCGCGACGGCGTCCCGCGGCCGCGCCTACGTGCGGTCCGGGCGGGTGGTCGCCGTCGAGCATCGCGGTGATGTGGTGCTCGCCGAGGTGCTGGGCGGCGAGCTCTACCGCGTGCGCCTGGGCGACCGGTCCTGGGAGTGCGACTGTCCCGTCGGCGTGACGGGAGCGTTCTGCAAGCACTGCGCCGCAGTCGTGATCGCGGTCGACGATGAGGAGGCGTCGCACGCCGCACCCGAGGGCGCCGACCACGACCCTGTCGGCGCCTGGCTCGACAGCCTCGCGGCCCCGGATCTGCGCGAGCTGCTCCGGGGCGCGTCCGCCGAGGTCGACGGCGCGGGCGACTTCTTCGCCCGGGAATACCTCGCCGCGAACGACGACCTCACCGAGCTCGCCGCCGAGGTGGACAGCGTGCTGCGTTCGCGACGGTCGTTCTACGAGTACGGGCAGGCGAACTCGTACGCGAGTGAGGCGCAGGGAATCCTCGACATCCTGCACGACCGCCGTGACCGGCCGTCGGTGGAGCTCCTGACGATCGTGCAGCGGGCGATCACCCTCACGGTGCGCACGATCCTGCGCAGCGACGACTCCTCGGGCTACCAGGGTGAGCAGGTACGGGGACTTCTCGACCTGCATCGCGATGTCGCGGGCGCCCTGGCCGGAGACCTCGACCCGGCGCGGCGCCGTGCCCTCGCGACCTGGCTGCACGCCTTCCGGTTCGCCGGGAAGCAGGACGTCTTCGAGGTGGACGTCGACGCGTACGGCGAGGTCCTTCGCGCGGACGGGGTCGAGAGGTATCGCGCCCTCGTCGAGAAGTCTGCGGCTGCGGGTGTCGAGGACTTCGCCGTGGGGTACGCGCGTGGACGGCTCGCCATCCTCGACCGTGACGCCGAGGCGATCGTGCGGGTGTTCGGCGGAGACCTCGCGCAGCAGCACCGCGCCTTGGACCTGGTGGCGGCTCTCGACGAGGCCGGGATGCCCCGCCTCGCGGTGCAGTACGCCGAGCAGGGGTTGAGCCTGCCTCGCACGCATCGCACCCACGAGCTGGTGGACCGCCTCGTGCGGGACGCCGTCGAGCGCGGAGACCTGGAGGCGGCGCTGACGCTGCGGCGCACCGACTTCCGGGCTCAGCCTGGAGCCCGAAGCTTCGCGGCCTACAGGCCGGCAGCCGAGGCCGTCGGTGTCTGGGCCGCAGAGCAGACGGCCGCCGAGTCAGCCCTCGCCGCGCGTGCGCCCCGGGAGTGGCTCGAGGTGCTCATGGACGAACGACGAGACGACGAGGCCTGGGACTTCGCGATGGCGCAGCCGGCCGCCGCCAGCTCCGCGTGGGTGGCGTTGTGCGACCGACGGGCGACCACAGCGCCCGCCGACACGCTGCCCGTGTACCGAAGGCTCGTCGAGGAGACCCTGCGCACGGCAGACCGGCGCAACTACACGGCCGCCTGCCGTCTGCTCGTCCGGCAACGTGACGCGAGCGCGCTGGCTGGCATGGACGCGGAGTTCGAGGCATTCGTCGCGCAGGTCGCTGAGGCTGGAAGGCGTCGCCCGACGTTCTTGCACGAGCTGCGCCGCGCCCGGCTGATCGACGGGACGTGAATGGAGGATCAGCGCGGCTCCGATGCGGCCCCGTCATCGACGCCTGCGGGTGCGGGTGCGGTGGAGCTCAACGCGTCGTACTCGACGTCGGGCCACGGGACTGTGACGTAGCTGCGCTCGATGGCGCGCGTCATGAGTCGACGCAGCTGTTCGCCGTGCAGGTCGAGGAGGCGGAACAGTGCCGGATCGCCCTGTCGGACGTTCTCCACGAGGTACAGGTGGAAGTTGCCGCGGGACACCGCGGCCTGTGCCTGGTTCGTCTCGAGCCAGAGGTCCACGCCCCGGCTGGTCCCGCTGTAGCCCTTGACCTCGATGAGCCGGTCGCCGCTGACGAGGTCGCCGGGGGTCGAGGTCACGTAGCGGGTGTCGATCGGCTCGCGGCCCAGCTGCGTCTCGCGGTCGATCACGAACGCCACCGCGGCATTCTCGATGTCCTGGGTACCGACGATCTGAGTGGTCATGTCGACGTGCCTCTCCGGCCCGGGGCCAGCTCGCGACGGTCGCGATGCGACGCAGCGCTCGAGCACCATCGTGCACGATTGTCCACGCCGTCGAGGGGGTCCGTGTACCCGGGCGTGGGGCCACGACGCAGAGCGCCCCTCGTCGCAGGCGAGAAGGGGCGCTCCGGGTGACGCGTGCCGGTGAACGGCGACCTAGACCTTGCGGAAGTACTCGGCGCTCGGGCCGCGGGTGAGCAGGACGATGAGCGCGATGTCGATCGCCACCGCCAGCAGCAGCACGATGTGGCTGAAGGCCGAGCTCGGCTGCGCGAACGAGGCCAGGCCGCTGAGCAGGCCCAGACCGGCGAACACGAAGGTCACGATGCGCGCCCAGTTCTTGCCCGCGCGCACCTTGAACGCGAGCAGGATCCACACGCCGATGCTGATGAGGCCGAAGACGACGGCGACGGCGATGGCTACGCCCACCGCGGCGTCGACCATGGACTGGTCGAGCGCCGGAGTGGAGGTACGCACCTGCTCCCTGATCGTGTTCGTCGTCAGCAGCGCCACCACGATGTTGACCAGGCTGAGTGCCACCTGGACCAGGATCAGCTTGAAGGCGTTGACGACGGTGCTGGGCGGCGGGGGCAGCGTGGCGTCCCGACGCCTACAGCCGGCGCACAGGACAATCGACACCCTATGGGCGACGGGGCCCGCTCTGGGCCGGTCTGGGCGATGGATTCCCGCCGCGGACGATCCGCGAGCACGATGCCGCGGACCTCGTCACACGGCGGCGGGCTGCCGACGACGCACGCGCGGGTCGAGGATCGCCGCCACGGCGACGGCGGCCAGCAGGGCCAGTGCCCCACCGAACCAGAACGGCGCGTCCGAGCCCACCCCGTCCCACAGCGCGCCCGCGATGATCGAGGCGAGCAGCAGCCCGATGCCCTGCAGCGTGCCGTAGATGCCGAGCACCGTGCCGCGCAGGTGCGGCGGGGCCGCCTCGGCGATGAAGGCGCGTTCGGCACCGCTGAGGAACGCGGTGCAGGCGCCGTACGCGGCGAAGAGTCCCACCACGACCGGCTGTGACGTGATCGCAGCAAAGCCGAGGTACACCAGCCCCGACAGCAGGTAACCGGCGACCAGGACGGACCTGCGACCGAACCGGTCGGAGAATCGGCCCGCCGGGATCGCGAGCACGGAGGCCGTGACGTTGAAGACCAGGTAGAGCAGCATCACCTGGGTCGCCGAGAAGCCGCGCGACGAGGCCTTGAGCAGCAGGAACGCGTTCGAGGAGTTGCCGATGCAGAAGACGAGCACGGCGACGAGGTACAGCCGCACGCGCAGCCCCAGGTGGACGCCGAGGAGCCTCGTGCGGGGACCGTCGGGCAGCGCGACGCGCTTCTCGCGGACGGCCGGGATGATCAGGATGCCGAGGACGGCGGGGACGATCGACCATGCGAACGCCTCGCGGTACGCGGTCCCCGTGGCGACGACGATGACGGCGAGGAGCGCGCCGACCGACGAGCCGGCCATGTCGAGCATCTTGGCGATCCCGAACGAGCCGCCCAGCTTCTTCGGGTCGCTCGACTGGGCGATCAGGGCGTCCCGCGGTGCCGTGCGGATCCCCTTGCCGGTGCGGTCGACGACCCGCGCGACGAGCACGCCACCCCACGAGCCGGCCATGAGCAGCAGCACCTTGTAGACGACGGCGCCCGAGTACCCGATGAACGTCAGCCGCTTGCGGTGCTGGTAGATGTCGCCGATGTAGCCGCTGAACGCCTTGAGCAGCGACGCGAGGCTCTCCGCGATCCCCTCGATGACGCCGACGACCATGGGGGTCGCGCCCAGCGTCGCGGTGAGGAACAGCGGGATGATCGGGTACACCATCTCGGTGCTCAGGTCCACGAACATGCTGGTGAGACCGATCAGCACGATGTTCGACGGGGTGATCCTGCGCACCGTGCGGAGGCTACTCCCCACCCGACCCCTGAGGTGAACCGCCTCGCCTCGATGCTGCAGAGGTGTGCCGATCCGGCCGACCAGGTCCCCGCCCAGGGCCGCCGCGCCCGCGCCCGCGGCCGCACCGGCGCCGAGGTTGCCGACTGGCGGGAGGACGACCTACCGGGTGCCTCCTCTACCGCATGGTGAGACGCGCCACGGAGGCTCGCGCTGGTCACGGCCGGATTCACCCAAAGGTCCCAGACACCCTGGGCAATCCAGTCGTAATCTCCCGGCAAAGAGTACGGCGCGCTTGGCCCCGAGAAGTGGACCGATCCAGGGGCCCGGCCCACCCGCTGCCGACTCGATCAGGTGGTCCGACGAAGGAGAAGCCATGAGCCAGACTGTGTCCAGACTGACCCTGCCTGCCAACGTGACACTGCCGGTCGACGTGCAGGCCGCGCTCGACGCCTGCGCGAGCATCATCGTCCCTGCCTCCCGCGCCGAGCTCTACCAGCTGTGCCTCGGGCCCGACGGCGGCCCGATCTTCTCGGTCGACTACGACGTCGAAGGCGTCCCGGTGACCGAGGCGACGGTCGTGCGGTGCAAGAACGGCATCGCGGTCAACTACCCCGAGGACTACATGCGCCGGCGGGACCCCGACTGCATGCGCATCGCCGACGACCTGCCGACGGACAAGCCGCGTTACCGCGACGTCTTCGGCTCCGACTTCGCCCCCGTCAAGCAGGACACGCTGGACTGGCTGTCCGGCCAGGAGCTTGCCGTCGTGCCGTTCATGGCTGGCGGGCTCAAGCACGGGTACCCGTCGATCGCGATCTGTCCCGTCAACGCAGCGTTCTTCGCGCTCACGCTCGTCGACCTGCAGGGCTGGGTCACGTTCGAGCAGATCGGCGACTTCACGCCGCGTTCGATCATCTACGTCGCGCCGCCG
>JAYTSH010000552.1:0-1551 GCA_043745755.1 Cellulomonas sp.
CGCACCGGAGGTCTCCGCATGAGGGTCGTCATCGCTGGAGCCGGATCCGTCGGGCGGTCGATCGCACGCGAGCTCCTGGGGCACGGGCACGAGGTCACACTCATCGACCGGCAGCCGTCCGCGATGCGTATCGCGCAGGTCCCTGATGCCGAGTGGCTGCTCGCCGACGCGTGCGAGCTGCCGACCCTCACGCAGGCGAAGGTCGACGAGTGCGACGTCGTCGTCGCCGCGACCGGCGACGACAAGGCCAACCTGGTCATCGCGCTGCTCGCGAAGACCGAGTACGGCGTGCCGCGCACGGTGGCCCGCGTCAACAACCCCAAGAACGAGTGGATGTTCGACGAGGCATGGGGCGTGGACGTCGCCGTGTCGACACCTCGCATCATGACGGCGATGGTCGAGGAGGCCGTCGCGGTCGGCGACCTCGTGCGGATCTTCACGTTCCACCAGTCCGGCGCCGACATCCTCGAGCTGACGCTCCCGGTCGAGTCCCCGCTCGTCGGCGTCCGCGTCGGTCAGGTGATCTGGCCCGCGGACACGGTCCTCGCGTGCATCGTGCGCGGAGACCGGCCGATCGCCCCGAGCATCGACGACACGCTCGAGGCCCACGACGAGCTGCTGTTCGTCACGGGTCGCGAGGCGGACGAGAAGGAGCTCGAACGTCTCCTGACCCACGGACCATCAGCCACGTGACCCACAGGCCTACCGCGAACAGCGGGACGCCCATCACGAGCTTGGCGGTCCCGAGCCACCCCACCGCGTCGCTCCCCTGCAGGTAGAGCGGAACCTGCACGACGAGCCGCAGGCCGAACACCGCTGCCCAGAGCCACGTCGCCCAGGTGTAACGGCGACGAGCTGCGCGAGCCTCCGGTCGGGTGCGCCACGACATGTCCTCCCCGCGGACGAGGCTGACAATCACTCCGACGGCCGGCCATCCCACGAGGACCGAGACGGCTGCCCCCGCGCACCACGCGACGTTGACGCCAAGACCCCAGGCGAAGAAGTTCTGCGCCTCACCGGTGCGCCAGGCCCACACGACTCCGATCGCCACCCCGAGCACGCCGGAGAACGCCTGGGTGACCGCGGTCCGCTGCACGAGCCGCACGACCACAGCGGCCAGGGCGAGCCCAGCGGACGCGATCAGTGACGGGGCCAGCCGGTGGGTGGCGACGAAGACCACGACGAACACGAGGCCGGGCAGCGCCGACTCGACCAGTCCGCGCACGCCGCCGATCGCCTCGGTGAACGAGAACTCCTCCCCGGCGATCATCCGCACACCGCGAGCACCGGCGAGGGGGGCCACGGGTTCGGCCGGGTCCGCCGGGGGCGGT
This sequence comes from Cellulomonas sp., assembly GCA_043745755.1. Taxonomy (GTDB): domain Bacteria; phylum Actinomycetota; class Actinomycetes; order Actinomycetales; family Cellulomonadaceae; genus Cellulomonas_A. The sequence continues at coordinate 1,332 of JAYTSH010000552.1, forward strand.
TCGGGCTGCGAGGCCGCCGCGAGCTCACTCACCGGGTCGGGGCCGGAGCTCGTAGCGCGGGTTGAAGACCGTCGGGCGCCCTGCGATGTCGCAGACGAAACCGTCGATACGCAGGCGCCGCCCCGGGTTGATGCCGGCGATCGCGCGACGACCGAGCCAGACCAGGTCGAGGGTGCCGCTGCCGTCGTACAGCTCGGCCTCGAGCGCGGGCACCCCCTCG
>JAYTSH010000553.1:0-5298 GCA_043745755.1 Cellulomonas sp.
ACCGTCGGACACGAACGGCCCCGTCGGCCCGCACCGGGCGAACCGGGCCGCTCCTGGGCCCGGTCGGCTCGGTAGCCGGGTCCGTTCGAGCACCTGGGCTCAGCGGGGCAGCTCGACGCCGGTGATCTCCGCGAGCCGAGCGAGCAGCCCGCCGTGGACCGCGAGGTCGGACGCCTCGAGGTTGGCGACCTGGACCTCGAACCGCTTGACGTAGCGCCGGTGTTCCCGCGCGCCCTCGTCGTCAGACGTTGCGGGCCAGATCTGCGTCGCCGCGCCGTCGCTCACCTCGTCCCACGCGTCCGGACCGCCCAGCTTGGTCTTGATCCAGCCCGGGTCCACGGTCGTCGCCAGGATGTCCGGCCACCGACGCGCGACGGCAAAGGCAAGGACCACGGCGCACAGCTTGGAGTCGGAGTTGGCGGCCATGGCGTCCCACGCTCGTGCGGTGCGCCGCGTTGTGGATCACGGCGTCGAACGGTCCGGCGGCCGTCGTGGCCGACGACGTCGTGGCCGGCGGCGAGCAGCTGCCGGACCGACTCGAGGCCGATGCTGCCGGTCGAGCCGGTGACGACGACGCGCGACACAAGGGTGTCCTGGGGGGTGGGGGCGTGCGAGGTCGAGGTGCGGTCCTACTTGCCCAACCCGACGACGAGGTTGATCATCGCCGCGATGATCCCGGTGCCGAACACAGAGGAGATCAGGCCCTGGCGGAGGGCCGCCGCGCGGATCTCGGTGCTCAGCAAGTTGGTGTCGGACACCTGGTAGGTCATGCCGATCGTGAACGCGAGGTAGGCGAAGTCCGTGTACCGGGGCGGTTCGGACGTCCGGATCGCATGATCTGCACACTAGCCGCGGCTCTCGAGGGGCGCGTCGGGCGCGCCCTACGGCGTCGGGTGGCGTGGGGGGTCGGGGTGCTGGCGAAGCTCGGCGCGGTCGTCACACCGCCGCTCACCTGGACCTCGTCGGTCAGGACTGACGAGCTCGACTCGAGAACGACGCCGGTCACCGCCGCGAGACCGAGCAGGAGCGCGGCGACGAGCCGGCTGAGGTGCGCGCGCGACCGGGCCTGCTCGTCGTGCCCCAGGGTGTCAGTCGAGGAGAAGGTCATCGACCGCCACCTCGTTCGGGTGTCGTTCGCGGGGGGGCTCGGGGTGGACTCGCCGCGCGTCGACCAAGGAGAGGACCTCCATGACCACGAGGGCAGCCAGCGGGGGAGCGAGCATCACGAGGCGGCCGTCGGCGGAGCGCGCCCACTGCAGCACCCAGCCCCACTCGTGGTAGACGTGGAGCACGACGCCCCGGACGCGCGTCAACGGGGTCGCGTCCACGTCGGGTGCGAGGTTCGCGTCGCCCTGGGTGATGACGTACGGCTTCTTGAGGGTCTTGCCGGTCACGGGGTCGAGCGTCTCGACCATGCGACCTGTCGTCGGGTCCTGCTGCATCACAGGCAGCTGGTGCAGCGACACGATCCGGTGGGTCAGCAGGTGGTCGGACCCTGGCGGCACGAACGACACGACCTGCCCGACCTTGAGCTGCGACGCGTCGGTGATCCTGCGCATCACGACGGCGTCACCCGCGTCGAACCCGCCGGACTCGGACCCCGACATCGACCCCGAGGTCACGACCAGGAGCCTCTTAGCGCTACCTCTCGCCGGCCGGGGTCGGGGCCCAGAGGCTGTCGACGACGAGGTCGTCCGGCGCGAGGTCAAGGTCGGTCGCGAACGAGCCGCCGAGGAGCACCGCGGCGCGGTCACCGGTCACGGCCCGGTCGAACAGGAACCCCTGCCCGCTGCCGCACCCCAGGGCGCGCAGCACCGCGAGCTGGTCGGTCGTCTCGATGCCCTCGGCGATCACCTCGAGCCCCAGCGCGTCGGCCATCGCGATGATGGCCCGCACGAGCTCGAGGCTCTGGACCCCTTCGGTCACGCCGCTGATGAACGCGCGGTCGATCTTGAGGGCCTCGACCGGGTAGTGGTGCAGGGTCTGGAGCGAGGAGTGCCCGGCGCCGAAGTCGTCGATGTGCAGGCGCAGGCCGGCTGTGTGCATCTCGTCCATGATGTGGCGGGCGAGCTCGGGTCGGCGCATGATCACGCCCTCGGTGATCTCGAGCGTGAGGTTGTCCGCGCTCAGACCGTTGGCGGCGAGGCAGGCCAGGACGTGGTCCACGAGCCCGAGGTGCCAGAACTCGCGGTCCGAGACGTTGACGCTGACGTTGACGATCCCGTCGTGCACCGCGCGCCAGGCCGCGATCTGCCGGCAGACCTCGCCGATGATCCAGCGCCCGAGACGCACGATCAGCGCGGTCTCCTGCATGAGCGGGAGGAACTGGTCCGGACCGATCAGTCCCCGCTCCGGGTGCTGCCACCGCACGAGCGCCTCGAACCGGTCGACGCGCCCTGCGACGAGATCGACGATCGGTTGGTAGTGGACGACGAACTGGTCGAGGTCGAGCGCATCCTGGACGGCGGCCTGCAGGTACACGTGGCGGACGGCGTCGTCGTGCATCGCGGTGTCGAAGAACGACAGCGTCCCGGGCTCGTGCGACTTCGCGTGGTACATCGCCGTGTCGGCGTCCCGCAGCACGTCCTCGGCCGAGGTGTAGTCGATCGCGGACGACGCGACGCCCATGCTCGCGGTGACCCACAGCGCGTGCCCGTCGATCTCGACCGGGCGCGCGAGGGCATCCTGGATCCGTCGGACGACGGTCGGGACGTCGTCGGGCCCGATGTCGTCGAGGAGCACGGCGAACTCGTCGCCGCCGAAGCGGGCAGCGGTGTCGTGGGCACGCAGCGCGCCCCGCAGCCGCTCGGCGACCTCCTGCAGCAGGAGGTCACCGGCCTGGTGCCCGAGGGAGTCGTTGACGACCTTGAACCGGTCGAGGTCGAGGAACACGACCGCGAACGGCGTCCGCCCGACGACCCACTGCTCGACGCTGTGGGTCAGCTCGCTGAGGAACATCCTGCGGTTGGGCAGGCCCGTCGCGGCGTCGTAGAGCGCGTTGTGCCGCAGCGTCTCCTCGAGCTGCTTGCGGTCGTCGATGTCGGTGATCGAGCCCAGCAGCATCGGCGCTGCCCGACCGTCGCGGTGCATCGGCATGGCGCGCGCGAGCATCCAGCGGTACTCGGCGTCCGGGGCCCGGCGGTAGCGGTGCTCGACCTCGACCAGCGAGAGCTCCCCGCGCACGACGCGCCCGAACTGCGCGCGGACGTTCGCTGCGTCGTCGGGGTGGACGAGGGCGGTCCAGGCCCTGCCGGGATCCGCGACGGTGGGGTCGATGCCGAGGAGCGCCACGCACCGCTCGGAGAGCGTGAAGCGGCCGGAGGTGCCGTCCCACTCCCAGAGACCTTCGTTCATCGCGCGGGCCAGCAGGCCGTAGCGCTCCTCGCTGGTGCGCAGCGTCGCAGCGAGGGCTTCCTGCTCGAACGCAGCGCACAGCAGCGCGGCCCAGTGGCTGAACGGCTCCCGCCCCGACGTCGAGTCGATCGTGTCGACCACGGCGAGCATGCCCCAGTCGCGGTTGTTGGCGCGGACGGCGATCACGAAGACCACCTCGTGCGCGCTCGGGTCGGTCGACTGGACGACGGTGAGCGGCGGGAACGCCTCGGAGGTCGTGACGGTCCCGGTGAGGTCGCCGAGGATGCCGTCGGCGTCGCGGACGCCCTCGATGACCAGCTCGTCCCCGCGCCAGAGCGCAAGCACCGCGGTACGCACGTGCGAGCCCGCGAGCCAGCCGAGGCGGCGGGGGTCGGCGGTCCCGTGGCGCAGCAGGGCCCGCCCGATCTCGTGCTCCTCGATGAGGGCCGCCTCGAGGCCGTCGACACGATCGAGGTAGGCGGTGGTCTGCATGTGCCACAGGACGCTGGACGCCTGCGCGCCGACCTGGGCGAGGGCTGCCCGCGCCGTGCGGGCCTCGTCGGGCAGGTGGTCGGCGACGGTCTGCAGGTACAGGTTGACGGCCGTGTCGACCACCTGGAGGACCTCGGGCCGCGTGACCAGGGCGGCGAGCGGGGTGAGCGCTTCGACGAGTCGTTCGGGTGTGTGCTCGTGGCCGGTGCGGAGCAGGTGCTCGGTGACCTCGGAGATCGCGGCGACGGCGGTCGCGACGGACTGGCGGATGCACGCACCGTTCGCGGCAGTCGCCATCGCGGACTCGAGCCGGCCGCGCAGGACCTCACGCGCATCGTCGCCCACGGATCCCGCCAGGCCGGGAGCGCGGTCGTCGAGGCTGCGACACCCGCAGGATGCGCGGGGCACCACGTGCGACGGCGCCGCGTGCATGTCGGCGCTGGGCTCCTCGCCCCGGATCTGGGCCAGCAGGAGCCGGGCTGCAAGCGCACCGATCGTGTCGAAGCGCTGGTTGACGCTCGCGAGCGGCGGGGTGCTGAAGGCCCCGGCCTCGATGTCGTCGTACCCGATGACGGCGACGTCGCGGGGGACGTCGAGCCCGGCCGCGATCACGGTGCGCATGAACCCGAGGGCGTTCAGGTCAGTGGCGACCACGACGGCCGTCGGCCGCTCGCTCTGCCGGAGGAACGCCGTCGCGCTCGCCTCGCCGCCGTCCTCGACGTTGTCCGACGAGGGGAAGTAGTCCTCGGGCCGCGGCTCGAGGCCCGCTTCGACGAGGGCGTCGTGGTACGCGGCGTACCGCTCGCGCATGTCGGACTGCGTGAGGTTGCCGACGAAGCCGATGCGGCGGTGCCCGTGCTCGAGCAGGTGCTGCACGGCAGCGCGCGCCCCGCCGTCGTTGTCGGGCATCGCGACGGGCGCGTCGAACCCTGCGATGTCGTTGCTCGCCAGCACCACGGCCTTTCCGGCACGGCGCAGCGCGTGGAGGTACGGCCCCTGCGTCGCGGCGGCGACGGCGACCGCGCCGACGACGTGGTCCCACGCGACGCGGGTCGAGAAGTCGGGGGCGTCGACGAGCTGGTCGGTCTGCTGACCGGCGTCGAGCGTCTGCGCGACGATCACGTGGTGGCCGGTCGCTGCGGCCTCGCGGGTGATACCGGAGATGATCTCCCCGAAGTAGAAGCCAGCGGTCCACGGTGCCAGGACGAGCAGGTTGTCCGACGCTGCCACAGTCTTCCCTCCGGTCTCAGGGCAGCGACCGGCGTCGGTGCATACGCTTCCATCGGCCGTTGCGGGGTGATGTTGAGCACTCTGGGCGGTCAATCTCGCTTCGTGCGGCACAATGGAGGTACTGACGCGCACTTCTTGGCGCGTTCGACGTCGTGGAGCACCGGTGGGCATGTCCCGCAGAGCCGCCGCGAGCCCCGACCTTCCACCGCCGGAAAGGCGATA